>MNYQ01000088.1 GCA_001873185.1 Ignavibacteria bacterium CG2_30_36_16
TGTAACTCATGCTAAACTTCACAATAAAAAAACCGGAGAAATATTTTTATTAAAATCAGAAATATCACCCCAAACAGAGAACATGCTTAATAAATTATTAAAAATTTTGTCACACTAATTTGGCAGAAGTCAGGAGTAGAAGCATATAATACATACAATTCTTGTTTAAATTTGAAACCTTCACGCCCCCAATTCTTAAAAGTCGAGGCATATGACGGTAATTCCAGACTATCCTGGACGGCTAATATTGAACCGGATATGAGCAGCTATTCTATCGATAGAGCCGATGGAAAAGGTCCCGCTTTGTCTTGGGAAAATATCGGGCAAACTACGGGTACGACTTTCGTCGATTACGATGTTGCACTGAATCCCGTTTTTGAGGATGAAATTTCTTACAGAATTAGAGCCTTTGAACACAGGCTAAATATTCAGATTATAGCGAAGCAGTATGGATAGGAGATGCAGTTCTTCATAAAACAAAACCAGAATTGGAAGAAGTTTTTAATTATGAAATAGGAGCATATCCCAATCCCTTCAACCCATCCACTACTATCCGCTACCAGATACCGGAAGATGGAATGGTTACGTTAATGGTTTACGACATCCTCGGCAGAGAAGTAAAAACACTCGTTAACAATTTCAAAACAAAAGGTCGTTACGAAGTTACATTCGATGCCAGTAACTTTGCAAGCGGTTTGTACATTTACGAAATAACAAGCGGCAGTTATAAAGCTTCCAAGAAAATGACGCTAATTAAATAATTTCAACTTCAAGATTATATTAAGGCTGCTTAGAAATAGGCAGTCTTTTTATTTTCCGATCGTTCTAACTGCGGCAGCAAGCTGCTGTTTTAACTGAGCCGCCTGAGGAAAGTCCGGGGAGATTTTCAAACACAAATCAATTACCTGCAAGGCATCTCTGTATTTTTTTTGCATTGAGTATGCGCCGGCAAGATTGAAAAGCACCTGAGCGTCGTTGGAATTGTAATTCCTGCTTTTCTCCAGAAACTTTATTGCTTTATCTGCATTTCCCTTTGAAAGAGATATAATGCCAATCCATTTTGTGTTGAGGGCAGTTGGTTTAAACTGATAATATTTTTCAATGAACGAATAGATGAGTTCAAACTGTTTTGCTTGAAGAAGGCTTACGGTCGTTGTTTCATAATATTCCTGAATAAATGGATATTGATGAAGTAAGATTTCAATCTCAAATAAATATGAAGAGTACCGCTTGTTTTTTAAATAATACAATGCGGCATTCCTGTGGGCTTGTTCCCATGTATATTTATTATCAATAACTTTTAAAGCAAGTGTATCAATCACGGTTTTGGGATTGAATAATCGCAACATTGTTCTTACAGGTTTTGGTTCACTGAAAGGCCAATCGTTTTTTAGTATTATAATTCTGTAAGCTGCTATGGTTGAATCCAGCAACGAATAATGCAAATCCTTCGTCAGAAAGCTGTCGTTAAATGCTTCTGTTGCAACAGGATTTTTAGAGGGAATAAGTTTGTTTTTAACCATTTCATTCCAAAAAATTAAGCCGATTTTCTGATGCCCTTTAAGGTTTGGATGCAGATGATCGATAAAAAAAATATTGCCAAGTGTTCCGTATTCTTTTTTTAATTCGTCGTCTATTTGAGCAACCGGGGAATTAAATTTTTTCCCGAGTTTCAAAATAATTTCATTAATCTTTTCCGGGGCTCTAAAGCGTAATGCATCCAAGTTTTTTGCAAATCTGAATAAGGAATCCGCCGTTTCAAATAAACCTCTATTCATAGCAGCCTTTGCTTGTTCAAATACTTTATCTGCGGCTGGATACTTATCAGTAGGCTTACTTACGAATGGCTTTTGATCCTTCAAATTACTTACAATTGTTCCGAGTATAACCGGAACCCCCGCATTTTGTGCAAGTTCCAAAACATCAATCATGTTTTCAGTAAATTGATTTAGCCCATCAGTATAAGTTTCAGATTCGAACGGGATTAATTTTTCGCGAGCCATCCTGGACATAAGAGTTCCGCTCGTTTTCTTTTCCGCAGACGAAAACAGATTACCAAAATATTTTATAATATCCCTAACAAGCATAGTAAGCTTGAACTGATTCAAATACAATTGAACGTTTACAATTGTACGCGAACGCCCTAAAGATTCCGCCGAACCGACACCAAGGGCTCCGTAATATTCATTATGCCCGGCATAGATTAAAATCAAATCGGGGTTTTGCTCAATTACGCCAGGCATTAAATCGAGTATTGTATAAGAATTAGTTGCCGTAAGAGCAATGTTAATTACTTCAATATTTTTTTCTGGAATTACTTCCTTTAAACGAGAAGTAATGAATTGAGAAAAATCGCCGTTGGGTGAGAAAGGATAACCAGCCGCGCTGCTTCCGCCCAAAATAAAAATCCTGTATCCATTCTCCTTTTTAATTTTGTCGAAGGAATTAAGATTCGAGATCGGAACTGATTCTGTTTCGGTGAAATACTTCCGGGAAACTTCCGGATTTAAAATATACCGGTCATTAGTTATATCTATCCATTGAGTTAAATCGGCGCCGTAATTGAATAAGCGTAAAAATATTTCCAATGTTATAATTAAAAAAAAGGGGATTAAGATCGTAACGATATAAAACCAAAATGGATATTTTTTTTCTATCGGAGACTTTTCGTTTTGTTGATTTGTTTTTGGCACTAACAAAAACCTTTCAAAATGTACATGTCAATTTCCTTTGAATGTGTTGTTGTATAACCGTAATTTTCATTTGAAAAATTAACAAATGAATATGAAATATCTATCAATCATTCTTCTAATAATACTTTTATTCGTAAATAATTCGGTTGCACAAAACGGCGAAAAAATTATTGCTAAAATAGGAAATAAATCAATATCCGAAAGGGAATTTATTTCTCGTATCGAATTTACTCCGCTTCCAAACCGGCATGCAAAGAATTTTCATGATGAATTAAAAATAAGATTTCTTTATACATTAATTGCCGAAAAGTTGTTGTCTCTTGAAGCGGAATTTTTAGGATTGGATAAGGAAGAAATAATAGCCGGCGCTTTAGATTTATTTTTAAAAATGTTTGCACGTGACGAATTATATAAAATCGAAGTAAAAAATAAATCGCAATATTACAGCGATAGTTTATTAACGGTCTATTTAAGCAACGCTACTTCGATACTAATTAATGTTTATTCTTTTCGGAGTTACGATCAGGCGGAACTTTTTTCTAAATCTCCGCTCGATAAAAACAACACCGGCGCTTCAAATTTAATTACAAGAGGGCAAACCGACACCGAATATGAAGATTTATTGTTTAATCTTAAAACCGGCGAGTACACAACTCCTATTGCCGCTAAAGATTCGTTTTATCTGTTTCAAGTTGTTAAAAAATATTTCCCTATTGTAACCAAAACCGAAGGATGGGAGAACGAGTACAAACGGGTAGAAAAAGCAGCGGCAGAAAGAGGGGAAAAAATGAGAAATGATATTTATAGGAAATCAATTCTTGCACAAAAAAAAGCCGAAGCTAATGCAGTACTGTTAAAAAAACTTGCGCAAGAAATAAATACACTTCTCGAGCAATCGAAAGATGATAAAAATACAGTGCATGCTTTGAGTATTATTCAGCTAACTAAACTTGAACAACAACTTACTGCCGACGCAAACAGTGTAATTATTGTAATAGGCAATAGGAAAATAACAGTTAAAGAATTTTTGAGATTTTTTAGAATTGAGACTTTTTTCGTAAACACGGTTTCATATAAATCAATCCTTTCCGTTTTAAATTCCAAAACAAAAAAATATATTGAGTATGAATTATTTTCGGAAGAGGCATTCAAAAGGGGACTGCAATTAACCGAAGATGTTAAAAACAATTTTCTTATGTGGAAAGAAAATTATCAATATAATATAATGCAGTCTTTGTTGATGGATTCAATTTCTGTTGTCGATGAAGAAATTAATCGGGAGTTTATAAACAGAACAAAGAGTAAAAACCCGGTTACATTAGTAAATATTATTGAAGTCCTAACAAATGATTTGCAAATAGCTGAAAAAGTTTTAAACGAAACATCTTCGGTTATTGACTTTCATGAACTGGCAGAAAAATATTCCGAGCGTGCATCGACGAAAGACAAACGAGGCGAGTCCGGATTATTTCCAGCCGCTAAGTTCGGCGAAGTTGGTCGTATTGCAGAAACGATGGAAATTGGTGATGTTTACGGTCCGTTAAAAATAGAAGAGGGTTACTTGATTTTTAAACTGATAGAAAAAATAGAGAAGCAAGATACACTGACTGTATTATCGGAAGCAAAAAAAAAATCAATAGAAACCGAAATAAAATTTAGAAAAATGCGTGAGAATTTATCCGAATACACCGCCGGTTTAGCAGCGAAATTTGGCATCTCAATCAATAATGAAGCGCTTGAAAAAATTACTATCTCAACAATTAATTCTGTGGTTTATAAGCACATGGGTTTTGGCGGCAGAATTTTAGCAGTTCCCTTAATTTCAATTAATGATGACTGGGTAGAACAATGGAAACAAAAACTTAACCAATAATCTTATTCTCCAACAAACTTGTAACCCATACTTCTTATGCTGATTATAAATTTTGGTGCAGACGGATCATCCTCAAAATACTTGCGGAGGCGCGCAATAAATATATCTACCGTTCTTGTTTCAACTTCGGGATTTAGATGCCATACTTTTTCGAGCAGTTCTTTTCTACTTACTATTTTGTTTTTATTGTTAATTAAATATTTCATCAAAAAAGATTCGTGCGGCGTTAATCTGAAGTTTTCGCCGTTGTGCAAACATTCGAGAGTTTCAAAATTTAATTCGTTACTGCCGAAGGTATAAATTTTCTGCTCATCGTTTAATTCTTTATACCAGTTTTTCCTTTTTAGCATTCCCTTTACCCGCAGCAAAAGTTCTTGAAGGTGAAATGGTTTTGTAAGATAGTCGTCCGCGCCAACTTCAAGCCCTTTAATGCGGTCAACAGCGGCTGTTCTGGCTGTTAACATAAGAATTGGCATCTGTGGAAATTTATTGCGTACTATTGCTGCAATTTCAAAACCGTCATAGAATGGAAGCATTATATCGAGTATAATTAAATCGAAAAGAGTCTTTTCAAATATATCAAGCGCTTCTTTACCGTCTTTTGCTCTTACAACTTCATAACCTTCTTCGGTAAGATTAAACTCAAGCCCGATAGCAAGAGTATCTTCATCTTCAACTAATAATATTTTTTGTTTTTCATTCATATAATATCCGATTGTCAACTAATATTCAGTTTAATTTTTTCCTTAAATAATTTTGTTAAAAATCTGCCGGTGGAAGGATGATATACCGGCAACTCTATTTTAAAAGTTGATCCCTTATTTATTCCTTCGCTGGTTACTGAAATTTTACCCTTGTGGCTTTTGATAATTTCTTTAACCCAATAAAGCCCGAGTCCGGTACCCTTTACCGTGGGAGAATTTTTATCGGCAACTCTATAAAATTTATTGAATATTTTTTTCTGTTCATTTAAGGGTACACCAATTCCGGTATCTTGGAACTCAATTAAAACTTTTTTTCTAAGTTGTTTGAAGGTTATATTAACGTTAACCGGACCGTATGTGTATTTTATTGCGTTATCAAATAAATTATCTATCACTATTCCCATTGCGGTTTTATCCATTAAGATTAATGAACTAAGCGTCCCTTTTATTGAATAACTTTTAGGTGACAAATTTAAGTGTTCTTCCGATGCATGAATAATTTGGCGTAATGTTTTATCGGATGCGCATACAGTATAATTATGGTCAAGCCGTTTCTGTTCAAGTGCGGCAATTTCGAGGATGGAATCCATTAATTTTTTTAACCGGTTGGCGTCTTTCATCATCAACTTATAAAACTCTTCTCTCTTCTCTTGTTGCACATTGCGTGTGCTTAGTGTTTCGAGATATAATTGTATTGATGAAAGTGGCGACTTCAATTCGTGCGTAATGGTAGCGATAAAATTATCATACATTCTGGTCATCTTTAGCTGAACATTGAGCTGCCTAAATATTAAAGACAGACTAAACGAAATTACCACCAACAACACAATGCCGCCTACAAGAGCAAAAACATTTCTGCCGTCATAAGAAATTTGCGGCGATAGCTGATCGCCGACTTTCTCAAATATTATGTAGTTTGAAACATACCAGTATATCCATAACCCCAATAAGCAAAGCCAGAGCAATTGTGTTATTACAAATATTAAAATATGTACAAATAAAGTATTTGGACGTTTCATACCAACCCGGTTATAAAAGGGTTTAATTAGTTATCAAAAAATTACATTTAAATATCAGGTTTATATCAGATATTGGCAAACACACACAACGTATTTTTACAATTCTTTTACAGCAATAAACATAAATAATCCTTTATATACGATGTACAAAAAATTTATTTAATTGGAAATAAAATGAAAGTATTATTGGTATATCCTGAAATACCCGCAACATTTTGGAGCTTTAAAGAAGCGCTCAGTTTTGTATCAAAAAAATCTGCCGAGCCGCCGTTGGGCTTAATTACAATTGCCGCTATGCTACCTAAGGAATGGACTCTTAAACTGATAGATATGAATGTTAATAAACTTTACGACAAAGATATATTATGGGCTGATTATGTATTCTTAAGCGGAATGAGCATTCAAGTAAAATCTTTTAAGGAAGTAATTAAAAAGTGCAATACGCTCGGTGTAAAAGTTGTGGCTGGCGGTCCGCTCGCTACAATTCAGCACGATGAATTTCTGGGAGTAGAGCATTTTGTACTTAATGAAGCGGAAATTACTCTTCCTTTATTCTTAGAAGATTTAAAGAACGGAACACCCAAATATTTATATTCGACTGACAAATTTCCGGAATTAACTAATACGCCGGTTCCGAGATGGGATTTGCTTGATATGAATAAGTACGCTTCGATGAGTATGCAGTATACACGCGGCTGCCCCTATGATTGCGACTTTTGCAGTATTACAATGCTTAACGGAAGAAGACCGAGAACTAAAAGTGTCGAACAGTTTATTACTGAACTTGACAGGCTATACAGCATTGGCTGGCGGAATGATATTTCTATAGTTGATGATAACTTTATCGGGAACAAAAAGAAATTAAAAGATGAATTACTCCCGGCGTTGATCAAATGGTCGAAAGAAAAAAAATATCCATATAAATTTATAACAGAAGTCTCGATCAATCTTGCCGATGATGAAGAATTAGCTTCGATGATGGTTGAAGCCGGTGTATACAGTATATTCGTCGGAATAGAAACACCTGCGGTTGAGGGACTTGAAGAATGCGGCAAATCGCAAAATCAGAGAAGAGATCTTGTAGAGTCGGTAAAAAAATTGCAGCGTAAAGGATTTATTGTTTCAGCGGGTTTCATAGTAGGGTTTGATAGCGACGGCGAGGATATTTTCGAAAGGCAAATTAATTTTATAAAGCGGAGCGGTATTGTAGCAGCTATGGTTGGCTTATTAAACGCACCGTCCGGAACAAAATTATTTAATCGGATGAAAAAAGAAGATCGTTTGCTAAAATATTTCAGTGGCGATAATATGGACGGCGCAACGAATTTTATTCCACGAATGAAATACAGCAAATTAATTGCCGGATACGAAAATATCCTTCACACAATTTATTCGCATAAAATATTTTACGCACGTATAATGGATTTTTTAAAAGAGTATAAGCTGCCCGAATGGAATACCGGAAAAATAAAATTATTTGAAGTTAAAGCTTTCTTCAAATTGTTGTGGCGTATCGGAATTGTGGATAACGGGAGGCGGTATTTTTGGCATACCTTAATTGTAAGTTTGTTTAAATATCCTAAAAAATTCCCTATTGCCATGACGTTTGCTGTATACGGATTTCATTTCAGAAGAGTGGCAGGAGTAAGATGAAAGTAAGAAGTAAGAAATAAGAAGTAAGAAGTAAAAAGTGAGAAGTAATTTGCTGAACAATGGTAGGAAGGCATATCAAATTACATTATTTCTCCCAACTTCTATCTTCATTCAATTTAAAAATTCCCATGCTACTCCAAACCTGATGCTTCTTTCCAACATCGGATAGTAGGGGATTAAATAATATTCGGAATTGAGTATATTTTCAAAAGTAAAATATGCCGTTGCCGATTGCTGTATTTCGCCGACTAACATAAAATCTATTCTGTTTGAAGGCGCAACCGCAGCTAAATTTAACAGAGTGTATGCATCTTTTTTACCGTAATAATAAAAGGTCAAACCTGTTTTCAAATCAAGGTTGTCATTAAAAAGTTTGTCTGTATAATATAATCCCCCCGAAAACTGAAACTGCGGGTAGAGGTAATATAAATTTTCTTTGTTGTAATAAATTGAAGATTGAGTTTGTACGTTAAAATTCCAGAACGAATAATTTAAAACTAGACCCGCTCCATTAATACTTCCGAAATTAAAGTTCGGCTGATTCGGTATTCTGCTTGCAACGCTGAAGTCCTTACGCGAAAAGAGATTTAGTTTTAAGTATAAATTCTCAAAATTCAATGAAGCTCCGGCTTCTGTGCTTGCAGAATTTCCTGATGTTCTGTTGGTTTCATAAATAGAATAACCGAAGTAAAGTTTAAAGTTATCGTAAAGATTAATAAATACATCAAGACCGCTGCCGTGAGATGAAGCGGATAAACCGGAGTTCAATTCTTTTTCGCCGCTTATTTTATAAAAGAATGATGGCGTAATTAGGCTGTCGGCAAAATATGCAGATACAATACCAGACGCCGAGTAGTTATTATATTTATAGTCATACTCATTAAAGAAAAGAGAATCGGATTTCAAATATTTTAGTTTTGAATACTCATAATTTCCGTTGATGCTAAGCTCCGCAAATGAGACTAACAATTTTTGCCGCACTGCCGCACCGGAGATTTCATTTCTGTAAAGATTGTAATCTACAATTGGATTTATAATTTCATTTTGATAAATCTTATGGTAAACATTTATGTCGCTATTAGAAGTATTAAAAAGTTTGCCGAACAATCTCAATTTAAAATTATGTTGTTCGTTTTCGTACCTTCTCTGAAGGTAATTTACAGGCGCGCTGTTGTTATAAAGAAAGGTGTTTAAATCACTTGTAAAAGCTAATATACTATCGATATTAACTCCGCCATTTAACCCCACATTCGAGTTCACATGTTCGTAGCTGCCGGTAAGGTTTACAGAATTGGAGAGGAGGTATTTTAATTTAGCAGTTACGTGCCAGATGCCGTAATCGGTATTGCGGTAACTTCTATCTTTTTTCCTATTTGTAATATCGACGGCTAATACAAATTTTTTAAAGATGACAGAATTATATATTCCATCTATCATCGCCTCGCCATAAGCTCCTTCGTAATACTTTACGCGCGAATAAGGCACTAATGAGATTTCATCTTTGGTGATAAAATTAACTGCGGCAGCGCTGTTATATGGTCCATATAAAAATGCACGGGGAGAGGGAACAATCTCGATTGAATCGATATTTTCAGACTGCACAGTATTTAAATCTAAAAAACCGGTTAATCTATCGTTATCATAAATGCCGTCTTTAAAATAAGATGTGCCGTAATTAGAAACTCCGTAAAGAAACAATTCATCCGGGTGCCCCGCTAATCCATGATCATTTAAAAAAGAGAGTGAGAAAAGATCAAATAAATTTGGTGTGTACTTATAATCTGTTTTCAGGAATTCTCTTCTTGTAATGAACGAACTATTTACCGTGAAGGGCTGCTGGTAAAGGGGAGTTAAAGTATCAACCTGCGCAGCTACATCTTCGCCCATAAGAGATTTTGTTGTATCCACAAATGTTGAATCATAACTGCTTATTAACAAAGAATCGCCGGTGATATAAGTTGTATCGCGTATAGTGTTTAAAGTATCCTGCGCGGTTAGCGGATGCGTTAAAGACAAACAAATGAATAAAAGTAATACCTGCTTAATCATTAAAAAACTATTTGAGAAAAAAAATAAATTTTATTGGCAAATGTACAAATAAAGTATAACTCATTAAACGATGAGGGTGAATTCATTTTAACCTTATAAATAGGCTGCCAACTCACGGAAGAAGTCTGAGGGGGCGATAAATAGAGGATAAAATCGATTTTAATTTAAAAAAAGTAATAATTATCCGTTCAAAATATTTCTTTTGTAATAAATAATATTTATTTTAATACCGAAGTTTCTATTAAACAACTAAATAATGAGGTTCACAAATGGCAGTAGTTAAACCAATGACAAAGGCTCAGATTGTTGATCATCTTGCAACGAAGACAAGTACAACAAAAAAACTGACCGCACAATTTTTAGAAGAGTTATCAAGCTTAGCTTATAAGGAAGCAAAAAAATCGTTCACGCTTCCTGGCTTGGGAAAATTAGTTGTTGTTAACCGGAAAAAAAGAACCGGCAGAAATCCTTCTACAGGCGAATCAATGATTATCCCTGCGAAGAAAGTTCTGAAGTTCAGAATTGCAAAAGCTGCAAAGGATGCAGTTCTTCCTGCAAAAAAATAATTCCCTTTATGAACCCCGTTTATCGGGGTTTTTTTTTCGATACCAAAGGAAATCACCAATTAATATTATTGTGTAAAATTTTCTTCAATCTCTTGAATAATAAACCAAATTTTATTAATGTTGCTCCAACATCAATTGGATTTTATCGAATTATGATATTCTTTAAACTTTTCTTTAATAATAATCCTCAGGAGGTTTCAATATGAAACGTTTATTACTAGTCTTTCTTGTTTTATTTTTTGCTTCATCTGCTTTTGCGCAGATTCATATAATAGATGATTTTGAAGATGGAGACTTAGGACATTTTCAAGGTTCACGTCCAAAATTTTCAGGCTCAACTACTGGCATATTAGATGACCTAGTTGCACTAGACTCGACTGCAGCTTACACTGGAGCAGCCTCATTAAAATTTACTTTAAGAGATGATCCAGCTTTGACCACTGCATGGTTTGTTCGTTTTATTTCAGGTCCTCCACTCGCTAATTTAGCAGCAAATGATACATTAACTGCCGATGGTTGGATCGGTTTTGCTATCAAGGCAACTGGCGGGAGTGACAGTGTATGGTGCGGCATAGGTGTAGATGCTCCAAATACAGCTCATATAAGCGATTCTTCCAAATTAATTTTGGATGGACAATGGCATATCTATCAATGGGACTTAGACGATACAACACAATGGCGTCGGTGGGTAGCCGCTGTCGGTAATCCAAGCAATCCGACCTCAATTGATGCTCTTTGGTTTTGGGCACCGAATGGGACACCAGACATTCAAGCGAACCTAGATTATGTAGTTTGGAATTCTACAGGATATGTTCCGGTTGAAATTGTTTCTTTTAAAGCAGATGTAACTGATAATAATGTTGAATTAAGATGGATAACTGCTACTGAATTGAATAATTCTGGTTATGAAATAGAACGCCGAGCCGAAGGCGACAGCAAATTCAAGAAAATAGGTTTTGTGCAAGGGAAAGGAACAGCTACTCAATCCAGCATTTATACTTATCAGGATGCCGTTACAAAAATGGGTGCATATTCGTATAGATTAAAGCAAGTAGATTTTGACGGCACATTTGAATATAGCAATACTATTGAAGTTGTTGTTAACGCAATTCCGGGCGAATATACACTTGCTCAGAACTATCCTAATCCGTTCAACCCGGCAACAAGCATTACTTACAACATTCCCGAAAACGGATATGTAAATCTAACTGTTTTTAATCTACTCGGCGAAAAAGTTGCAGAACTTGTTAACACAATGCAGGAAGCCGGAACACACACTGTTAACTTTAACGCAAGCAGCCTTGCAAGTGGAACTTACATTTATTCTTTAAATGTTAATGGTAACAGTATTACTAAAAAAATGTCGCTAATAAAATAACGGCAGATGTTGCAATAATTATCCTAAATGGATAATAATTTTTTCAAACCCCGAAGGATAAAAATTCTTCGGGGTTTTTTATTTTTGAAGCGGGTGTTAATTTATACGACTAATAAATTGGCGTGAAAAGTTTGGGATAAATAATTTTTAAATATTGCGGAGAATAGTTTCTAATTGTTCTTCGTTTTCCACAATAACTGTGCGGGCTTTGCTGCCGTCGTTAGGTCCTACAATTCCGGCTTCCTCAAGCTGATCAACAATACGGGCGGCGCGGGAGTAACCAAGTTTTAATCGCCGTTGAAGCAGAGATACCGATCCCTGCTGATGCCGGACTATAACTCTTGCGGCTTCTTCAAACATCGGATCGAGGTCGGATAAAAATCCTGCCGCAGCATCTTTCTTTTTATCATAAAGTGATGGGAGGAAATATGGTTTCGAAAAAGCCGGCTGTAAATTTATATAGTTTGTAATTTTTTCAACTTCATCGGTGGAAATGAAAGCGTTTTGAATTCGGATGGGTTTTGGCGAACCGGTTGGAAGAAATAACATATCGCCTTTGCCAAGTAACTGCTCTGCGCCGTTCATGTCGAGAATTGTGCGCGAATCAATTTTAGTAGCAACCTGGTAAGCAACACGCGCACTAAAGTTTGCTTTAATAACGCCTGTGATAACATTAACCGAAGGGCGCTGTGTAGCAAGCACAAGATGAATACCCACCGCCCGTGCAAGCTGCGCAAGGCGAGCAATAGGTTCTTCAACCTCTTTACCTGCGGTAATCATTAAATCTGCAAGCTCGTCGATAATAACCACAAGATAGGGAATGGGATGATGCTTTATCTTGTCGGTATCCTGCGGTCGCTTCTTCGGATCTTTTACTTTTTTATTGTAATCAACAATATTACGAACACCTGCTTTTGCAAGTTTATCATAACGTTTTTCCATTTCATACTCAACCGATTTAAGAAGCAGAACAGCATTTTGCGGAATTGTAATTATCTCTTCGTCAAGATCGGGTGAAACGGCAAGGTAATGACGGCGAAGTTTATTATAGAATGAAAGTTCAATTTTTTTCGGGTCAATCATAATAAGTTTAACATCGGAAGGATGCTTGGAATATAGAAGACTTGCAATAATCATATTGATGCCAACGCTCTTGCCCGAACCGGTTGAGCCTGCAATCAGTACGTGAGGCATTTTCGCAAGGTCGGTAACATACACATCGCCGTTAATAGTTTTGCCAAGTGCAACAGGAAGTTCGGCTTTCGATTCTTCTATACGGGCAAGAACAGAACGTGCATTTACAAGCGATGCTTCTGCGTTGGGTATCTCAACACCAATTGCGCTTTTGCCAGGTATCGGCGCAATAATACGAATTCCGCGTGCAGCCAATGCAAGCGCAATATCGTGCTCAAGTCCTACTATGCGGCTAATTTTAACTCCGGGGGCTGGAACAATTTCATAAAGAGTAACAACAGGACCCGGAGTAACTGAAATATCATCAATTTGAATATCGAAAAGTTTTAATTTTTCTTTAAGAAGCTCGGCATTGTGTTTTAATTCTTCCTCGGCTACCACAAAGTTTTGTTCGGGTGCAGGCTCCAATAAATCAAGCCCGGGGAATTTGTATTTTATTCTTTCTTCCCACTGATCCGGCAGCGCAATTTCTTTATCTCTGTTTATTGCATCGGCGTTCAATTCACCAACTTCTTTTAAGTCAACCTTCTTTGCTTCTTCTTTTAGTACTTTATTCTCTTCAATCTTTGCTGGCGCATCGTCTTTGCGAATTATTCGTATTTGAGTTTCGTTATCAACAGCTTCGGCATTCATTAATTCCTGAGCCGAAAGTTCGGTTCCGCCAGCGTTTAATTTTTCTTTAAATGAAGTTTTCTTCTTCCCTCTTTTATTTTCTTCGTTTAATTCTTTTAGGCGTTTTAAGTTTTTATCTTCAACCGAATCTGTTTTGCTTCGTTCTACTTCATCTTTAATTTTTGCAGCCGAACTCGCAAAAACATTTTTTATAAAGCGGAATATTTTTTCAATTTTAATATCAAACGCGATTATAAGAACTATAATGATGGCAGCAATTAAAAAAATTAAACTACCCGCGCCGCCGAGGAGTCTGCTGAGAACTTCACCGAGATAGTAACCGATATTTCCTGAGGTCTCATAATATTCACTAAAGGCATAATTCTCTGCGCGAAGTACGCCGAAAAAACTTGAAATAAGAATTCCGATTACAAGAAGAAAATTAGTTGAGTGGATTAAAGTTCTAAAATTTATTTTTAAGAAAAATCTTAATCCCCACATTAAAAAAATAACAGGGAATACAGCGGAGAATAATCCGAGCGTGGAGTTAATGAAGATGTCTGAAATATAAGCGCCGAATACGCCAAGCCAGTTATGTGTTGAAGCTAATTTTTCTTTAAAAGCGGGGTCTGGATTAAAAACTTTAAATAAGTCGGAAAAGTTATAATTTAAGTTAGCACGATCGGAGCGGGAGTATGAGATTATACTTAGTAATACTAATATCGAAAAAAGAATAATAAAGATGCCGAGAATCTTTTTTTTCTTTTCAATAGAAAGAGTAAAATAATTTTCTCCTCCGGAAGATTTTTGTGTTCCCTGCGGAGTTCTCTTTTTCTTAACTGCCATCTTTGAATAAATTAACTTTCAATAATAGTTTGATCCTGCTTAACCGGCAGAAGCTTTAAGGTGTTACCTGTAAGATAAGGAATAGCTTCCGTAGTATTAAGCTTACTGCAGAACTTAATATCTGCTTCAAAACCGTTTTCCTTCAGCAGTTTACCATGTTCTGATTCTTTTAGCATTTTAAAAATACTCTTTCCGAATGACTTGTTCAAAGCCTGAACTGCAAGTGCGCTATCCGTTAATTCAATATTTTCAGCTAGAACTAATATTTCGGAGATCAGTTTTCCGGCACAACAGGAATCTTCCAAAGAGAAAGCATTATTTCTGCCCGCACATATAATTTCAATATCCTTATTCAACTCTGCTAATTTAGAAGCAACCGCTGAAATATTATTATATGAACAGACAAAAAGATTTTCCGAAAATTTAGCTTTTACAATTGCTCTTGAGCCATTGGTAGTGTAGAAAACTATTGTTTTACCGGCGACTACTTCGGCTGTATATTCCAACGGCGAATTTCCGAGAGCAAATCCCTCTACTTTTTTCGTATTACGTTCTCCGCCGAGCAAAGTTAAACCGCCAAACATTCCGCCCGATATTTTAACGGCAAACTCCACAGTTGCAACCGGAATTACTTCCTTAGCGCCGTTACGAAGCATATTTACAATAGTAGTCGATGCTCTTAATACATCAATAACTACAGTTGTTTTGCCTGAAAAGTAGAGCTCATCTACCGATAGCGGCGACAATAAAACATTGACCTTCATATTCCCTCTTTAGTAATTTTATTTTTCATTTTTTAACAAAAGGAAGTGATACAACTTTTGCGGGAACTTCTTTTCCACGTATGAAAAAGTTTACCGTACTTCCTTCTTTTGAATATTCAAAATCTACATATCCAAGCGCTATTGGCTTCTCTGTTGTCGGGCTTACAGTTCCGCTTGTAACAGCCCCAATTTTTTTGCCGTCAATAGTTAAATCATAACCGTGGCGCGGAAAAACTTTTTCATCGGAAGATATAGGAACTAATTTCCGTTTTAATCCTTCTGCTTTAACTTTCAATAAAACATCACGTCCAATGAAGTCGCCTTTATTTATTTTAGTTATCCAGCCGAGGTTTGCCTCAAGCGGGTTTGTAGTTGCATCAATATCATTTCCATATAAACAGTAACCCATTTCAAGACGTAATGAATCGCGGCAGCCGAGTCCTGCGGGCTTAATCCCGAATTTTTCTCCGGCTTCAAAAACTTTATTCCAAACTTTTTCCGCCTCAGCTACAGTGCCTTTGAAGTAGAGTTCGTAACCAATTTCGCCGGTGTAGCCTGTGCGTGAAATTATCATATCAATACCGGCAACTTTGCTCTCGAAGAAATGATAGTATTCCATATCAAGTTCTTTGTCGCAGATTGCCTGAACGACTTCTTTGGAAAACGGACCCTGCACTGCAAGCAGAGAATATTCATCACTCTGATTGCTTAACTCGACACCGAATTTGTTATTCTGCTGCATCCAATTAAAATCTTTTTCTATGTTCGATGCATTAATGACGAGCAAAAATTTCTCGTCGGTAAATTTGTAAACAAGAAGATCATCCACTATTCCTCCGTCCGGGTATAACATAGCGGAGTATTGCACTCTTCCGGGGTAAAGTTTTGATGCATCATTAACGGTAATGTGCTGTACAAAATCAAGAGCTTTTTCGCCTGTAACAAAAACTTCCCCCATGTGAGAAACATCGAAAACGCCAATAGCATTGCGCACAGCTTTATGCTCTGCAATAATGGAGTTGTATTGAATAGGCATATAATAACCGGCAAACTCAACCATTTTGGCGCCAAGTTTTTCGTGAATATTGTAAAATGTAGTTTTTTTCATAACTTTCTCTTAGAATTTACAGTTTAGAATAAAATGCAGAGATGACATCTTTTTAGGAAAAGATATTATCTCTATGTTAAAATATTATTTTGCGTAAGGTGACTTATTAGCTAACTTCTTCCGTTAAATCGGCGCCTGTCTTTTTAGATATAAATCTAATTTTGCTAAGCGGCATACTTTCATCTTCAGCAATGCGAAGCCTTAAGAAATACTTAAACTGAAGTTTAGTTAAGAACTGAATTTTGCCTTCCTTAAGCTTATGTGCAACTGTTGGATGACACTTAATAATCAACGATCTTTCCTTAGCAACACTTTTATACTTGCCGAGCCATTCCTCAATATCATAAATAAGATGCGACTGTTTGGTTAACACACCCGTACCCATACAGGAAGGACAAACTTCCTTCATTGCCTGCATAATGTTTTGTCTTATTCGTTGACGTGTAATTTGAATCAAACCAAAATCGGACATAGGAAGCACCGAAACTTTTGCTCTGTCTCTGCGGAATTCTTTGCGGAGTTCGTCATATACTTTTTTCCTATTTTTTTCATCTTCAAGGTCTATAAAATCGACAACTATAATTCCGCCGATATCTCTTAACCTCAGTTGTCGTGTAATTTCGCGCGAGGCTTCCAGATCTGTTTTTAAAGAGTTAAGTTCCTGTTCTTTGCTTTTAGCATAGCGTCCGCTGTTTACATCTATAACTACCATCGCTTCAGTATGCTCGATGATAAGGTAACCGCCGCTCGGAAGAGAAACTTTTCTTCCCATCAATGTTTTTATTTGCTCTTCGATTTTGAACGAATCGAAAATTGAATTCGTGGAACGGAAATGTTCTATTTTATCCGACAGCCCGGGCTGCACAAGGTGGACATAGTTTTTTATTTGCTTATGAAGTTTGCGGGAGTCAATAAACACTTTGGAAATATCTGAAGTAAATAAATCTCTAATAACGCTTGATGTAGTGTTTAGATCCTGGTAGATAAGGGATGGCGGTTCTTCGTTTTTAATTGTCTGCTGTATGTCTTTCCATGTATCGAGTAGATTTTTTAAGTCATCCTGTAAAGATTCTTCTTTTTGATTGCGGGCAACGGTACGAATAATAAGTCCGTAGTTTCTTGGGAGAATACTTCGGGCGATGTTTCGTAATCTGCGTCTCTCTTTATAGTCGAATATTTTTTTCGAAACGCCAATTTTGTTATCGAAGGGGAGGAGTACGCAAAATCTTCCCGGAAGAGAAATTGATGAGCTAACACGAACGCCTTTATTGCTTACCGGTTCCTTTGTTATCTGAATAAGGATATCCTGCCCTTTTTTAAGCCTTGTTAAAGCAGGTCGCTCATTATCATCTTTAGACTCGATACGTTTATGCTGGCTTCCGTTTCCGTTTTCGTCGTCGTCATTATCTATATCCGAATCATCTTCGCCGAGCATTTCCTGAAGTTGTTCGGTAGTATCGCCGATGTCCGAAAAATGAAGGAACCCATCATGCTCCATGCCGATGTCTATAAAAGCAGCTTTGATGCCCGGTAAAACACGGGCAACTCTTCCTAAATAAATATCCCCCACCATACGGCGGTTTTCGGGGTAGTCAACGAAGAAGTCTACTAAATTTCCGTCTTCGGTTATTGCAACACGCGTTTGTGTTGTTGATGCATTTATAATAATTTCTTTTACCATATAGTAAAAACTCGTTTGATGAAATTGATAATTTCATAATTAAAATTTTTGAAAATAGAATGCCTATACGGAAAGAAATATCGGAACCCGATGAGGATTGTAATTCTTGTCTCCGGATTAGATATAACCCGGCGAGTAAAAAGAAAATTGATATTGCAGATAAGTTTTCCACTATGGGCTTTCCTTTATTAAAACTTATTAACACTCCTTACGCAATAACGTAGGTTGGAACTCTGTTTCGACCGAAAAGACAATAAATTGAAAAAAAGCTATGTACGATTCAGAGAATCGTCCTACTGTTTTCAGATTTTTGCGTAAGATGCGCTATTAATAAATCGTACCAGCCGGAGCTGAGAGAATTACATCTTTCTGTTGCAGCGGGAACGGAATATTTTTTGAAAATAAAATATGCCGAGCTATTCAAGCACGGCATTTAAACAAACTACTCCGGGTTAATTGTCGTGTTAGCGTCGGAATGAGTTTCATGTTTATTATCATTTAATAACTCTTTCCGGCTCAGCGAGAATTTTCCGTTTTCAACTTTAAGAAGTTTAACAGTTACTTTGTCGCCTTCTTTGAAATAATCGGTAACCTTGTTTACACGTTTGTTGTCAATCTGCGATATGTGCAGCAAACCTTCCTTACCGGGGAGTATTTCAACAAACGCACCGAAATCCATTATTTTAGTAACCACGCCATCATATATCTCTCCCACTTCGGGAGTAGCGGTCATTTTTTTGATATATTCTTTACATTTTTGGGCGCTCTCTTTATCCGGTGATGCTATATTGACAGTACCGTCTTCTTCTATAACAATATCAACACCAAACAACCTTTGCATACCCTGAATGGTTTTTCCGCCGGGACCAATGATCAAACCGATTTGGTCGGTTTCAACTTTCATAGTAATAAGCCTTGGGGCGTATGGGGAAAGTTGTTCACGGGCTTGTGCAATGGCTTCATTCATAACGCCAAGAATGTGCACTCTGCCTGCTAATGCCTGCTGTAATGCAACTTCCATAATTTCGAAAGAGATGCCTTTAATTTTTATATCCATCTGTATTGCTGTTATACCGTCGCTTGTTCCGGCAACTTTAAAGTCCATATCGCCAAGATGATCTTCGTTTCCAAGAATGTCGCTTAACACTGCAAACTTATCATTCTCTTTAACAAGACCCATCGCAACACCGGCAACAGCTTTTCTAATCGGTACGCCGCCGTCCATCAATGATAATGAGCCTGCGCATACCGTTGCCATTGAAGAAGAACCGTTCGACTCGAGAATGTCGGAAATTAATCTTGATGTATACGGGAACACGTCATCTTTAGGTAAAACCATTTTCAATGCTCTTTCTGCAAGATGACCGTGACCGATTTCTCTTCTGCCCACTCCGGTCATTCTTCCAACTTCACCAACACAAAATGGAGGGAAGTTGTAGTGAAGCATAAACTTTTTGCTGTACTCTTCGGTTAATCCGTCAACTGTCTGTTCATCGTTTTTAGAACCGAGAGTTAAAGAAGTTAAACTTTGAGTTTCGCCTCTTGTAAACAGGGCTGAACCGTGCGTTCTTGGAAGTACGCCAAGTTCGATCGTAATTGGGCGAATTTGTTTTGTGTTTCTTCCGTCAAGCCGAATACCGTCTTCAAGAATTCTTTTGCGCATCAATTCTTTTTCGAGGTCGTGAAGAACTTCGCCAATAACTTTTTCCTGTTCGGGATATTTTTCGGCAAGCGCTTCTTTAACAGAAGTTGAAAGCTCTTTGTTTTTTGCGCTTCTCTCTTCTTTAGTAAGAATCGAATAAACTATTTCTCTGAATTTTGAAGAAGCAAGTTCGAGAACATCATTCATTAATGATTCATCGATCTTATTCTCGGGCAATGCCATTTTAGATTTACCAACTTCATTAATTAATTCAACCTGAAGTTGAACAATCTTTTTAACCGCATCATGTGCAAACTTTAAAACCGTTAAAAGTTCCTGCTCGCTTATTTCGCTCGCTTCGCCTTCAACCATCATTATCGAATCGTCGGTTCCGGCAACAAGAATTTCTAAATCGCTTTCTTTAAGCTGTGAAAATGTGGGGTTAATAATTAACTCGCCGTTGATGCGTCCAACTCGTACAGACGCCATTGGTCCATCGAACGGGATATTAGAAATACAAAGTGCAGCCGAAGCGCCAACCATACCAAGAACATCAGCATCATTTTCGCCGTCATGCGAATAAACCATTGCAATTATTTGTGTTTCATTTTTGAAATTTTCGGGGAACAATGGTCTAATTGGTCTATCAATCAAACGTGCGCTTAAAATTTCTTTTTCCGAAGGGCGTCCTTCTCTTTTAATATATCCGCCGGGGAATTTTCCGGCTGCGGATGTTCTTTCTCTGTATTCAACCTGCAGCGGAAAAAAGCCCTGGTCTTCCTTAGCTTCTTCGGAAGCAACAGCGCTAACTAATATCATCGTATCGGCGTATCTAACCATTACTGCTCCATTAGCCTGGCGGGCAAGTTTGCCTGTTTCTATCGAAAATTTCTTTCCGCCGAATTCTATCTCTTTAGTAACTACCATTATAAATCCTTTACTTTCTTATATTCAATTCTTTGATGATTCCTCTGTAACGAGCGATTTCTGTTTTCATCAAGTAGTTTAACAATCTTCTTCTTTTACCAACCATAGCCATTAAACCTCTGCGGGAATGATGATCTTTTTTGTGAACATTGAAGTGACCGGTCAATTCATTAATGCGGTATGTTAACAAAGCAATCTGAACCTCGGGTTTTCCGGTATCCTTCTCGTTCTCACCAAATTTTTTAACTAACTCAAGTTTTTCTTCTTTTGTCATTTTAATTTATCCTTTATTTGTTTGTATAATATAGCTCCAGAACCTACCGGGGCTAATTAATAATTCTTTCAATTATTAGCAGACCGTTCTTTTTGTCTTTATTCATCTGCTCAATAAGTTTTTCGGGTGAAGAATATTTTTCTTCTCCTCTAATTCTTTCAACCATATTAATGGTTACATTCTCACCGTAAATGTCATCGTCAAAATTATAAATATAAACTTCGGGAACAATCTCGCCGGAGTTATAAAAAGTAGGGCGTTTCCCGATGCTAAGCAAACCGTAATGCTTTTTGTTATCGATAAAAAACTCAACGACGTAAATACCGAGGGCAGGCAGAAGTTTATCTTCATTATCAAGCTTTACGTTCGCAGTGGGGAAGCCAAGTTGTCTTCCTCTTTTATCGCCGGCAACTACTGTTCCGCTAAATGAGTAATACCTGCCGAGCATTTTATTTGCATCCGAAAGGCGTCCTTCATTAAGCGCGGCACGAATTTTTGTGCTGCTTACAGTTTCATCATCAAGATTAAAAGCGTCAACCGCGGTAACATCAAAATTATATTCTTTGCCCAGTTCTTTCAATGTTTTGGCATCTCCGCCCCGACCCTTACCAAAATGGTGGTCGTAGCCGACAACTATACTGCTTGCGCCTATTCCTTCTACTACAAAATCTTTAATGAACTTTTCGGGTGAAAGTTGAGAAAATTCCTCAGTGAAATTTACAATAAGAAGATTTTCAATCCCAAGTTTTTTGAGAATTTCGATTTTTTCTTTGCCGGTAGTAAGAAGTTGAAGTTTGTAATTCGTCGCAATCACGTTTCTTGGATGCGGTTCGAATGTAACCAAAAAACTTCTGCCTCCGATGCCGGAAGCTTTCTCCACAACTGTCTTAATTATTTTTTGATGACCGAGGTGTAAGCCGTCAAAAGTACCGAGAGTAACAACAGTTTTGTTATCTTTTTCTACTTCCGCTAAATCGCAAAATACCTGCATTCCCAAAAATCTATTCAAAAAGCGTATAAATATAACTTATTTAAATTAAAAAATGAAACTTAACTCAACCGGTGCTTTCTGCTCAAATTGGTTAAACTTCAATGTTAATCAATTTGTTTTCTCTCATTAAAGCGGCAAATTCAGCTACTTCAAGCGCATTTTCCACTTTAACATCACCAATGGCAGTTCTTCTTAAACTGCTTAAAACTGCCCCGCAGCCAAGTTCCTGTCCAATATCTTGCGCAACAACTCTAATATATGTTCCTTTAGAGCATTCAATTTCAAAATGAACTTCCGGCAGTTCAATTGCTGTAATCTCAAATTTATAAATCGTTACTTCGCGCAGTTGCCGCTCAACAGTTTTGCCTTTTCTTGCAAGCTGATAAAGTGATTTTCCTTTGTGCTTAACGGCTGAATACATCGGCGGAAGTTGTTTTATGCTGCCGGTAAATTTATCCCGCGCAGCTAATATTTTTTCTTCGGTAATTCCGTCAATCGGCATTTGCCCTGTAAGTTCGGCTTCCAGATCCATTGTTTCGGAAGTACTGCCGAGTCTGAATGTTCCTGTATAAGTTTTTGTTAAATTCTGAAATGAAGTTATTGACTTGGTTTTTTTGCCAGTACAAAGAATCAGCAAACCCGAAGCTAACGGATCAAGAGTTCCGGCATGTCCCACTTTTCTAACTCCGGCTGCTTTTCTTATTTCGTGGACAACTTTAAAAGAAGACCAATGCAGCGGTTTATCTATTAAAATTACTTCACCCGATAAAAAATCAAATGTTCTATCTGCTCTCGTTTCCTTCGTTATCATCGTTTTGGTGTATCTTCTTAATCAATCCTTCAATCTTTTCAACATAATCGAGTGTGTCATCAATAAAAAATTTAAGCTCCGGTGTAAAGCGAAGCCGTATTCTTTGCGCTAATTGAGTGCGAATGTAACCTGAAATCGTTTCGGCTTTTTCGAGCACCAACGCGCGGTTTTCTTTTTGGAATACCGAAATATAAACCTTAGCTATTTTTAAATCGGGACTAACTTTTACGCTTGTAATAGTTACCAATCCAAATACCGGGTCTTGAAGCTTATGTAAAAAGATGAGGCTTATTTCTTCTTTTATTAAATGTTCAACTTTATCAATTCTGTGCGACATAGTAAACCTACTGTTTTTTTTGATCCCGGGGGATTAAGCTAATTTCTTCTTGGTTTCAACAATCTTGTAAGATTCAATTATGTCACCTACTTTAAGGTCGTTGAAATTTGCAAAGTTTAAACCGCATTCGTAACCGGCATCCACTTCGCGCACATCATCCTTGAATCGTTTTAGCGAAGCTATCTCGCCGGTATGAATAACAATACCTTCACGAATTAAACGAACTTTGCTGTTTCTGGTAATTTTTCCGTCTTGAACATAACAGCCTGCAACCGTTCCAATTTTAGGAACCTTAAACGTATCTCTAATTTCGATAGTGGCAGTAATTTCTTCGTTAAGTATCGGGGATAACAATCCTTCGAGAGCTGATTTAACTTCATTAATAGCGTCGTAAATAACGCTGTAAAGTCTGATATCAACTTTTTGTGTTTCCGCAAGTTTTCTTGCGTTGAGATTAGGGCGTACGTGGAAACCGATAATGATTGCATTCGATGCTGTTGCCAAAAGGACGTCACTTTCTGAAATTCCGCCAACGCCTTTGTGAATAACTCTCACGATCACTTCTTCGTTTGAAAGTTTCATAAGAGAATCTGATAACGCCTCAACCGAACCATCCACATCGCCTTTAACTATTAGCGGAAGTTCTTTAACGCCGCCGATGCTAATTTGTCTTGCAATTTCATCAAGGGTAATATGGTGCACCTGTTTCTGATCTTGCTGGCGTTTTAGCTGCTGACGTTTAATGCTTATATCGCGTGCATCTCTTTCCGATTCAACAACCACTAAACTATCGCCTGCCTGCGGCACACCTTCAAAACCAAGAACCTGAACAGGAGTTGATGGCGGAGCGCTCTCAACTTTTTTACCGCGCTCATCAAACATTGCGCGCACTTTACCGTGATATACTCCCGCAACGAATGGATCGCCAATGCGCAAAGTGCCTTTTTGAATAAGCACGGTTACGGAAACACCGCGTCCTTTATCGAGTTCGGCTTCTACAACCACGCCGCGGGCAGTTCTAATAGGATTGGCTTTAAGATCGAGAATTTCAGCTTCGAGTAAAATCCTTTCGAGCAGTGCGTCTATATTTGTACCCTGTTTAGCAGATACCTGAATGCACTGATATTTGCCTCCCCAATCTTCCACGAGAACTTTTCTGTCAGCAAGCTGTTGTTTAATTTTATCTATGTTGGCGCCGGGTTTATCAATTTTGTTAATAGCAATAACAATCGGCACATTAGCAGCCAGTGCATGGTTAATGGCTTCAACGGTTTGCGGCATCACTGCGTCATCTGCGGCAACTATAAGCACAACAATATCTGTCAGTTGGGCTCCGCGTGCGCGCATTGCAGTAAAAGCTTCGTGCCCGGGAGTATCCAAAAACGTAATACTTTTCCCATCGCCAACATCAACTTTATAAGCGCCGATATGCTGTGTAATTCCGCCCGATTCGCCGGCAACAACGTTTGTGCGGCGAATATAATCAAGCAAAGATGTTTTGCCATGATCAACATGACCCATAATAGTAACAACAGGACTGCGCGGAAGCAAATCTTCAGTAACGTCGGGCACATCTTCAAGAGCCTCTGCTGTGTATTCTTCTTCAATTTCTATTTCAAACCCAAACTCATCTGCAACAAGAGTAATTGTATCAATTTCGAGCCGCTGATTTATAGACACCATCAAACCGAGACCGATACATTTTGATATTACATCGCCAACTGAAACTCCCATTAAATTAGCAAGTTCGTTTACTGCGATAAACTCAGTCACTTTAATTTTCTTAGAATCTAAAACACGCTGTTCTTGATATCTTTCCTCTTCAGCTTCCCGTTCTTTACGTCTTTTCTTTCTGAATGTTGCACGATTAGGCGCGGTTGTGTCGTCCATGCTGAGAAGGGTTTTCTTAATTGCTTCATCAACTTCGCGTTCATCAATTTCGAAGCGTTTTGTTTTTTTCTTTTTCTTTGTAGCAATCGATTCTTCAGGTTCAGCGGTTGCAACTTTTTTTCTTGCTTTTGGTTTCTTCTTCTTTTTAACCGGTTCGGCTTTTTTCTCTTCGGCAGTGCCAGCAGTAACTTTATGTTCTTCGTCTTGTGGCGTTTCTTTTTTCTTCCCGCCAAGGTCCATTTTGCCAACGACGGTAAGACCTTTTTTCTTTCTGTGTTCAAGATCCTTAGGTGAAACGAACTCCGGTTTTTTCTTTCTTTCGGGTTGCCGGGTTTCTTTTTCGGCTGCAGGTTTTGCTGGTGTCTCAACTTCCTGTTTAGGAAGTTCAACTGCGGGTTTTCCGGTTTCCGGTTCCGCTTTTTCAATTTCCTTAGTTTTAATTTCTTTTTTAGCCGCAGGAACCTCGGCGCTAATTTCTTCAGCAGGTTTTTGGGATGGGGCTTCAATTTTTTCTTCTGCTGGAATTTCTTTTTGTTCCCCTATTTCGGCATGTGTCACTTCAATTTCTTCAACTTCAGTGGTTTGTTCTTCTTCAAGTTCCGCCTCTATTTCTTCAGACGGTTTTTCAACTTTTTGGAGAAGCGCGGACTCTTCTTTTAATTTTTCTTCTTCTTTAGCTTTTGCTTCATCTTTTGTCTTATCGCGTTTTTTTTGAAATTCTTCTATTTTTTTATAGTGTTTTTCAGCTTTCTCTATGTCCTTCTTGAAATGATCTTGTATAGCAGTGATCATCTCATCATTCAAGAGGCTCATATGAGTTTTAACGTCGAATCCTTTCTTTACAAGAAAATCAACCAGTGTTTCAACTGCAAGATTGTATTCGGCTGCGAGTTTAAATACCCGCGTTTTTTTCGCTTTAATTTCGGACATAATTGGAATTACCTGTTTTTTAACTACTCTTCTTCTTCAAACTGCGATTTAATTATTTCAATTATTTCGTTTATTTTCTCTTCGTCAAGACCTTCAATCTCTTTCAATTTTTCCGGTCCGGCGGTTAACACTTCAATTGCCGTATCATAACGATGGTTAATCAGCAATTCGTAAACCTCGTTGCCAAGTTCTTCTTTGAGATCAATTAATTCTATATCGTCTTCATATTCATCAAACGGTTTTTCTTCTCTTAAGATTTCTATTTCGTAACCGGTCAACTTCATAGCAAGGCGAATATTAACGCCGTTGCGCCCAACTATTAATGAAACCTGATCGCTATCGGCTGTAACAATTGCTTTTTTGGCTACTTCATCAATTTCGATATTCTTTAATTTAGCCGGAGCAAGCGCTCTTTGAATATAAACAAGCGGATTTTCTGTGTAGTTTACCACGTCTATATTTTCATTGCTCAACTCTCTAACGATGGCGTGTATACGAACGCCTTTCATTCCAACGCAAGCGCCAACAGCATCAATTCGTGCATCCTGGGATTCTACGGCGACTTTTGCGCGCTCGCCGGGCTCGCGGGCTATTGCTTTGATCTCAATTATTCCGTCGTAAATTTCCGGTATCTCAATTTCAAATAATCTTCTTAAGAAAAGGTTATCTGAACGGGAGATGATAATCATCGGTCCACTCGTCCCTTTTTTTACTTCTTTGACTATGCCTCGTATTGTCTCCCCTTTTTTATACCTTTCAAAAGGAATTTGCTCCGTACGGGGGAGGATCAATTCATTTTTGTTGTGGTTAACGAGTATATCGTGCTTGCGAATCTGGTAAATATCGCCCACAACAATTTCGCCTTCGAGGTCATTGTACTCGTTGTAAATAATCTCTTTTTCAATTTCACGGATACGCTGGTTTAAGTTTTGTTTTGCAAGTATAATTAATCTTCTGCCGAAAGATGCGAGTTGAAGTTTTTCCACAAATTCTTCGCCGACCTCAAGTTCTTCCTGGTTGCCGCGCTTTTGGACTTCTTCAATGCTTATTTGTTTGTTCGGGTCTTCAACTGTTTCCACAATTTCTCTAACAAGAAATATTTCGATATCACCTTTATCCATATTTATAACAACGTCATACTCGGCTTCTTCGCCGTATTTGCGTCGTACAAGCAACCCGAAGATTTCTTCGATAATGCCTCCGAGCACATCTTTGTCAATTCCTTTTTCTTTTACCATCTGGGAAAAAGATTCAACAATATCGAAATTCATTTTATTATTCCTCCGTCAAGAAAAACTAATTATTACTTTAGCTTTTATAATGTTATTAAAATTAATTACTGTCAGTTGTTTATTTGCCAAAAAAGAAAGTTCCTCGCCTTCAATTGCGGTTAAAACGCCGGTGGTTGTTTTTGTGCCGCTTTCTGAAGAATAAGTAACTTCAAACTTTCTGTTTAAGTGCTTAGGGAACTGTTTTAAGTATTTTATTGGTCTATCAACTCCGGGAGAAGAAACATCAAGCCGGTAGATGGAGCGCATGTCCTGAAGCGTCTCGAGCTTCTGATCGATTTGACGGCTTATTGATGCGCAGTCATCTGCGGTAATGTTTTTTTCGCCGTCAATAAAAATTTCGATTACGCGTCGTTTCAAGTCGCCGCGTATATTCAACTCAATTAAAAACAAACCGTTTTTTTCGGCTGTTTCTGCTGCTATTTTATATATATTTTTTTCTAATGTATTCATACAAACAAAAATCGCCCTCAACGGGGCGAAAACAAGTGTCCAAACTTAATACTATTAACCGGAATATGCAAGACAGGCTAAAAGGTATCGTAACGCGGCAAGCCGCAATTAAAAATGTAAAATGAAAAATTATAAACACATAAAATATTTTGACACAAAGAATCCGTTGACTAATCCGTTAGCTAACGGACTAACAGACGGACTAACAGAAATAGTTTCTAATCCATCATATCTGTCCAAAACAAATTATAATATTTCGTCCCCCGGGACTTTTAGTATAGATAGCGGGGATTTATACGACAAATATTTTGTCCCTATCGGGATGTAATCCGTTTATTCCGAAGTTTTTTTTATTGCTAATTCCGTTAAGGACTAAATATTTATAGAAAGAAAAACCCATTATAATTCAAAGTTCCGCCTGCCCCGACCTGGCGCATAGGCGTCAACTTAAGGGAATCAAATTCTAATTAACTATAGGCTAATTGTTTGATTTCTGGTTTAATTAAGCATTATTATTATGTCATGCCTACGGCATTTTGTTCTGCTTTTTTTCTTGCATGTTTCTATAAATATTTCATCCCTCCGGGATGAGAAAAATAAATCCCGATAGGATGAAATATTTATAGATATATAGTTAAAAACGGTAA
>MNYQ01000104.1 GCA_001873185.1 Ignavibacteria bacterium CG2_30_36_16
TCCTTGCAATCATTAAGAAAAAATTAAAAATAGAGCACTCACTCTACACTTTTTTACAATTGGTTAGTATATCAATTTTTGAGAAAATGCCCATTATTTCAATGTTTTCTGACTCTGATTTCATAAATGAAATTGACCATGACCCTAACCAATTGTCTTTATTTAACTTATAGTTGTACAGTAGTGAAAAGAGATATGTAATTTATGCAAATGAGCTGTCGCATTTAAAGTAATTAAAAAGCCCTTCGAATTTAAGGGCTTTTAATTTTTTACTCGGTTGGAGCAGGAGGTGTTTGCTGTGGCGGTAATTGCTGCTGTTGCGGGACAGATTGCCTGCCCGATTGCTGAATTATACTTTCTCTTTGTTCCGTCGTAGTCTGTCCGGGCAAAAAGAAAAGATTAACTAACAGTGTCATCGTCGTTAAAATACCGGCAAGCCACCAGGTAGATTTGCTTAAAAAATCGGCTGTTCTTCTGGAACCGAACATACTGCCCATTTGAGATGCGCCGCCAAATGTTCCGGCTAATCCGCCGCCTTTACTTGACTGAAGCAATACAATGATAACAAGTAACACTGCAACTATTGTAATAATCGAAATTAATAATGTATACATAATTTTCTCCTAAATTCGTAGCGGGGGAGGGATTCGAACCCCCGACACGTGGATTATGATTCCACTGCTCTAACCTACTGAGCTACCCCGCCATGGGTTTATTTTTAGGGAACAAATATAGCTACTATCGGTGCTAATTTCCAAATTAATAGCCTATTTTTAATCCTAAGTTTTTCATCCTAAACAAGAAACAAATTGTATTGATTAGAAGGCGTAATGCTCATCGAAGTTGAGCTTTTCTCATATTTGAAAGCTTATTTTCCCTTCAACAAATGTCATAAAAATTGAAAAGTCCTCATCTGCCAAAACAATGTCGGCGTCTTTCCCATTTTCTAACGAACCTTTTTTGTTATCAATCCCAAGAACTTTTGCAGGATTAATAGACACTGAGTTAATTGCTTCTTCAAATGTACATCCAGTAAATTCTTTAAATTTTTTGGCAATGTTGCCAAGACTTGTTGTTGAACCAATTAAAGTTCCATCAAGATATCGAGCTGCGCCCGCAACCGAGTCATATTCCTTCCCGTTGTAAGTATACCTGCCATCCGGCAGACCAATACCTTGCACGCCGTCAGTAATACAAACAATTCTTTGCTGTCCGAGAATTTTGTAAACCATCTTCACGGCGCTTGGATGAAGATGATGACCATCGCTTATTATTTGCGCTGTTACAGTTTTGCTTTCAAATATTGCAGATAAAGGTGAAGGATTACGGTGGTGAAACGGCGGCATCGCATTAAAAATGTGCGTAACATGATTAATACCGGCATCAAATCCTCTTTTTGTTTCTTCATAACTAGCATCAGAGTGAGCAAATGAAGGAACAACATTGTTCTTTATTAATTCTTTTATAACATCAAGATTCCCTTTCAATTCCGGGGCTATCGTCATCATCTTAAGAGAACCATTTGTAACATTTAAAATTTCTTCAAGTTTTTCGCTGGATGATTGATAAATGCTTTCGGGAGCCAGCCCGCCTTTCTTTTTAACATTAATAAAAGGACCTTCCAGATGAACGCCAAGCATGACAGCTCCGCCTAAATTTTTGTTAGTAAACTCCCGTGCTAATTTCAGATGTTCGTTATTTTCTATAGGTTTTACAACGGTGGTTCCCAAAAAACCGGTAGTTCCAGTGGCGGCAAGTGTTTGGGACATTTTCTGAAGCGCTTCGACTGTATTATCAAGAATATCAGCGCCGCCCGCACCTTGAATATGCACGTCAATAAAACCCGGCATGGCAATTTTACTTTTGGCATCTATAACTGCTACGTTATTATCTGTTTCAATTTTTTTTTGAATCTTAGTAATCGATTTACCATCAATCAAAATATCGAATAGCCCATCATTTAATTTATTATAAAGTTTACAATTTTTAATAAGTACATCTGACATTTAGTGTCCTTCTTTAAAGTTAAAAGCTGTTGTCATAGCTTCAATGTTTTCAGTAATAAAATACTTTTGAGTAAAAAAGATTTCGATTTCGGTTAACCATAATTTGTTAAAAATAATTTTAGTGATTCAATTTTTATTCCTATACTTCCCGGCGGCAATTTTATTTTGCAATTATCATTTTTTTAGTTGATGAATAAATATTCCCTTTTGCATTTAGCATCTTTACTTGATAAAAATAAATACCGGAAGATAATTCTGATGCAGAGATATTTACTTCGTGCGTGCCGGCTTTCACCAAACCAGACCGAATTGATTTGACTTCGCTGCCGAGAACGTCATATATACTTAAAGTAATATAACTTTCCGTTGGAGTTATATATTTTATCTTCGTGGAAGGATTAAATGGATTGGGATAATTTTGCTCAACAAAAAATCCTGAAGGTCCCGCATAATCAATATCTAAAACTCTGGAATACTTAAATGACCCATCGAAATCTATTTGTTTCAATCGATATTGATATTTACCAGCCTGGATAAGCATGTCAGTAAAATTATATTCAATAATTCTGGTAGATGTTCCTTTCCCTTCTACATAACCGATATTTGACCATTCGGCTTGATTGTTTGAAACTCCGGTTTGAAACGAAACATTACGCTCAATTTCAAATCCTTTATTATTAGTTTCCGTTGTAGTACTCCATTTAAGATTAACAAGATTATCTTCAACCAAAGAGTTAAAGGAGTTTAATTCTACGGGAATTATGGCAGGGTCTGCAAGAAAAAGAAGAACCGGCGTACGTGCAGTACCAACGGCTAAATCGAGCCAGCCGTCGCCATTAACATCGCCATAAGCAATTGCAGTTGAAGATGTGGCGGGGTTGTATGTCCATGTCGGTTCGGTATCGAGAAAACCGGCACGATTAATAAATATTTCCACTCTTCTGCTACCAAAATGAACAAGTGTTAAATCGGGATAACCATCCTTATTAACATCGCCCCAAATTAAATCCTGTGTTGAATTATTTGCAGAGGCAGAACTCCAAACGGGAGAGTTAATAAGAGCACCATGACTATTTATATATAACACCGTAGCTACACCGCTGCCACCAATCGCAAGGTCAAGGTAACCATCTAAATTATAATCCGCCCATGCCATACCTTTTTGACTATTAGTATTTCCAACTGTCCAGGTTGGGGTTATACCCATTGTTCCGCCAAAATTGTAATAGACACCACTTTGATAATTAACCCATTTACAAGCGCCCATATCGGCTTTCGGCATGTATGTATAAACAATTCGAACGATACTTCCCTGTGTCGGCGTAAATCCAAGAGACACCCATCCGCTGATTGCATCGGAACAAAAATCATTTGTAATATTTCCGTTAACAATTATGCTATCTACGGAATAAACAGGAACAAAAGGAAGGTGGAATACTCCTCCAATTCCGGAAGCCGAAAATTCTTTAGCTTCAGAAGTTAATTCGTAATTGTTCAAATCTGCCATTGCAACTGTGTTAGTAATCATTTGGTCGGCTGAAGCCCAGCCTGGTGTTGTGGATAATACTCCATTGTTGTTGAATAAAATATTTATCGGGCGAGTGGGAATATTTGTTTCCCCCTGATTAGCAAATACTAAATCAAGGTCTCTATCTCCGTCAACGTCGCAAAATGCAGCACCTACAGTCCAATTCTGATCATTAGAAACCCACGATGGAGTTGTTTCTAATCCTGAGGGTGAATTAAAGTAGATAACTGATGGGACAAGAGATTGATTACCGTTAGCAGCAAGTAAATCAATGAATCCATCTTTGTTTACATCAGCCCATCGCACATCAGTTGTTGAGCGCATGTCGGTTGAAACCCAGGCGGGAGTTGTGGTGAGTGTTCCGTTGTCATTTCTGTAGATTTGTGTTTCGTATTCATTTATTGGCGGATAAGAATTGCTGAAGTAATTACCTACGGCTAAATCGAGATCGCCGTCATTATCATAATCGCCAAAGACTAAGCCCCCGACCTGCCTATCAAGTGTTGACTGCCAGGAAGGCTGCGTTCCGAATGGAACATCGGAATCAACTTTAAAACCGCTGCCCTGCGTTGAGAGAATGTATGTTATCGAATCTCTGCCATCGGGACTAAAATCTGTCACTTTGCTCTGAGCAAATAAATGGATACTCGAGCAAACAAAAAGAATAGCAAATATTGTTTTCATATTTTCTCCGTTAATTAGTTCTCAATCATCAATCTTTTAAAAGAATACCCTCTTCGTTTTAATTCCGTTATCAGCTCATCAAGGCGGTTATAAAATTTATCTGTCCGTCGAGGGTCGGTGCCGATATGAGTGAGTAGTAAAAATCCATTTAAACCATCTTTATTTAATTGTTCAAATTTTAAAATGCGCGCAAAAATAGTGTCCGAAGAATAATACCCTTTACCGAGTTCGGGGATAGACCAATCCTGGTTTGCCGAAGTTCCGGGCGTAAAATTGGTTAAGTGCAAACCAAGTTGCTTCGTCCACTTACTTATAGTATCGTTAAACCATTCAAAGGGGGGAAGGAAAAATGGAGCATCGTCTTTAGTTATATCAAACTTTTTCATTTCGGCATAATTATTAAAAACGTCTCGCGAAAACTGTTCGAAAGAAACGAGAGTGGAGTCTCTATTATCCCACGGTGCATATAATAAGTGTTTATCGGAATGAGCGCCGAGATAATGTCCTTCGTTTTTCAGTTCATTTATAATTCCAGCAAAATTTTGGTTGCGGTAAAAATCGCCTGTAAAAAAGAAATTACCTTTTATTTTATGCTTGTTAAATATATCCATTAGAGTTTTGTATCCGTCGGCAAACTCATGCCCGGTAAAAAACAAGTAAATATTTTTTTGAGTAGAATCCATTCGTATGATTGCGCCTTTGTAGTAAGTGTAGTTTAGGGAGAAATCACCAAGTTCTTGACTGGGAATTTGTTTGAATGAAGATACAAATAGCAATAATAAAATAGGTATCCGATGCATCGTTTTGTCATTAAATTAATAGTTCAAATTTAACAGAATTTGTACAACATATAAAAGTAATCTTCTTAATTTTGTTCAATAAATTTTTCGCAGGATGTTATGTCATTTTTTCTCGGTATATATGGTAGTTATTCCAAGAAGGAAGAATGTCTTATTCAAAGTAAGTTTTCTCCACATCATCTAATAAAAGAAAGTAACTTCATACTCGGATTTGATGGGATTCCCGAAACTCTAAGAGTAAATGTTGATACAAAGAAGGGATTTGTTGTTTGCGGGATCGGGATTTCGGCGGAAGGCAACAAAATATTAAATTCCGATGACTGGAAAATTATTTTATCAAATTCAACTTCTAACATCGCGAAATTAAATGGTCATTTTGCGGCGGTTTCTTTTGATGAAAATCAAATAATACTTTTTAATGATACTCTCGGCATGAGGGAAATTTATTATTTTAAAAATAAGAACGTTATTTATTTTTCAACGCGTTTAGATTTTCTTTCTCAACTTACCAATTACTGCGAACCAAATATTAAAACTTTGTCCTCTTCATGGCTGCTCACTAATCATTTGGGTTATGGGAGTCTTGTTAAAAACATCGAGCGATTAGCGCCCGGAGGATTGTTAGAAATTGTGAATGATAATTTTTCGGTGAGTAATCCTAATTCATATTGTCCAAAGTTTGCAAATTCTTTTGAAGATCATAATGTAAAATCCATATTGGAAGAACTAACTTTACTGCCGTCAAAGGAGAATAAGAATCTTTCTTTAGCGCTTTCGGGAGGAATGGACTCCCGGGTGCTTTTGGCATATCTACTTATGAATGACGCCAGCTTTTCTGTACACACTTTTGGGGAAATGACTCAGCCTGATGCCGTGATTGCTAAAAACATTTCCGATTATCATCATATCGATCATCTTTTTTTTCGAAATGAAATTCCTCCCAAAAAATTATTAATTGACTATCTGAGAAATATGCTAGGTCAAACATTACTAACAATGCCTGCTTCGGAAACGCTGCATTTGAAAAATCATGCTGCCGTTTATAGTCAGAATAAATTTATAATTGACGGTGGTTATGGAGAAATATTAAGAAGGGAATTTTTAAACAAGGTATTATTGTTTGATAAAGAGGCTGTGGTGCAAAAGGATTTTGCCAAATTAATTCCACATCTTCATTCCCGCCGGGCTGATATATTTAAAGATGAAATTGTAGCCGACATGAGAATTAATTTAATTGATGAACTTGAAACTGCTTGTGCTGCGTTACCCGATTCTACGACTATAGGAGTTGAACATTGGTTAGACTTTTTTGCTATTAAACTAAAAATGCCAAATGTAAACGGACCGGGACAGGCAGCAATGGATGCACTAGCGCCGGGATATATGCCATTCACACAAAAGATATTATTAGACGCCGGTTTTCTTTTATCCGCTTCTTCAAAAAAGAATGGGAAAATCTTTAAAGCAATTTTATCCGGAAATAAATTGAACCTAACTAAATTCCCGCTTGTAAAAAATCAAATAACATATCCTTATGGTTCATCCTCTTTGTTCGCAAGAATATTTGTGCGAATAAAAAAACAAATCGGCAATGTTTATGAATATCCAACAAGAGTAAATATGCTTAACTTGCTGGAAGAATTTTTTTTCGACTTAATCAGTTCAACAGAATTTCATAGCTGCGAATTGTATGATCTTGATAAAATTAAAAAGATTGTGAATGGTTATTACTCGGGCAATAAATCATATGCCCTTCATCTTGATTGGCTTTTAACTTTCGAACTATGGAGACAATCTTTAATAAATACTAACGTTGAATGAGTCCGGTAAACTTAAATATTTCATCCGGCATTTTGTTTTTTTCAAAATGAGCCATCCCGTTTTTATGCGCTACTATTAAATCCGTAACCGAACCAATGAATAATCCATGTTCAACTATTCCGGCTCTATCATTCAGGCGAAGCGATAACGAATTAACGTCGTTAATCTTTCCAAAGTTACAATCAACGATAAAGTTATTTTGATCGGTCAAAAAATTCTCACCATCTTTTCTTTTTCTGATTTTCGGATCGCCGGTCAACTGCCGTAAATAACTCATTTCGAGGTGCAGGGCGAACGGTATCACTTCAATTGGCAGATGCCATTTAGTTCCAACAACCTGTGAAAGTTTTGATCCATCAACTATAATAAGATTACGCCTGCTTGCCTGTGCAATTATTTTTTCTCTCAGCAACGCTCCCCCGCCGCCTTTGATAAGATTTAAATTAATGTCCACTTCATCAGCACCGTCAATCGTCAAATCTATAAAATTTTCTTCCTTAAAAGTGACTAGTTTAATTCCTACTTCGATGGCAAGTTTTTCAGTTTGAGTCGAACTTGGAATCCCTTTTATATTTTTTAGTCTGCCGTCTTTTATTCTTTCAGCAATTTCTTTAATTGCAAAGTAAGTAGTGGAACCAGTCCCAAGCCCAACAACCATTCCGGATTTAACAAAATCAACAGCGCTAACTGCTGCTGCCTCTTTTAATTCATTTATGTTCAATTTATCTCCAGCTAATAAAAATATTTCCAATGCAAAATATAAAAATCCGCCTAAATAAAATGTG
>MNYQ01000196.1 GCA_001873185.1 Ignavibacteria bacterium CG2_30_36_16
CTTTTCTAGAATCAACTGGGTTAATTTCAAATGGCTGGATTACGCGCGATTTACCTTTTTGGATAGCTTTTATTATATTAATTCAAATTTATACCAAATTTTCTATTAACGAGATAAATTTATTAAAATGAAAAAGGGCTTTTTATTTTATTTGGATTCATATCCATTAATAAAAGGATTTATTTCTTTCGCTTTCAATAAAACATTTCACATTATAAAATTATTTAATTCTGAATGCAAGAACTCCTCTACAACTGTTTTAATCTCTCTAAGTAGAATTGGAGATACAATATTTACTCTTCCATCAATTAAGGCTCTAAAAAAAAATAGTCCAAAACTAACTATCATATGCTTCAATCATTCTAAAATCATTTATGAATTATTTATAGATGATGTAAATTACATTGTTGTTGACGCTAAAGAAATTAAATTTGGTGGAAGAATTATCAATAAGAAGTATCGTTTTTTACTCAAACAATTAAATCCCGAAAAAATATTTGATTTAACCGGTTCAATACTCTCTGCAAGTTTAATCTTTAATTCAAAAGCAAAAATTATCATCGGATTTAACGAATGTTATTTTAAAGAAATATATTCGACTTACATAGTTAAAAGGGAAAAACCCCATTTGATTGATATGTATTTGGAAGTGATTCGATTACAATATAACATAAGTGATGTTGAAATAAACAGAGAATTTCCCGCTTCATTTAATCGTGGCGATAAAATACTTATTCATCCATTTGCCGGTTGGGCGGCAAAAGAATGGAACATAAATAAATATATTGAGTTGAGCGAATTGTTGCTTTCGGATTATAATGTTAGCTGGATATTCGCACAATCAAATAGTAACGAAAAATTGACAGAACTTTTAAAACTTAAGAAAATTAATTACATCATTACCGGTTCATTAATTGATTTAGTAGAGGAATTAAAATCCTGTTCATGTATAGTGTCCAACGATTCAGGTCCGCTATATTTAGCAAGCGCCTTGGGTAAACCAACTTTTACAATATATGGACCGACAAATCCTGCCTACAGCAAACCTTATGGTCAAAATCACCGGGCTATTTGTAAACAAATTAGTTGCTCGCCCAAAACGGATGAGCAATACTGTCATAAAGACGCGGGAAGGCTCTGCAAATATTATGAGTGTATGGATTTACTTTCTGTGAATGAGGTTTACTCTGAAGTTAAAAGATTTTTAGAAAAATTGAACATATTAAAAAGCAGTTAATGATGAAGGTACTTATACTGTCTGAAGGAAATAGCCCGCATACCATTAAATGGGTGAATGCGTTATCGAATAGAGGAATTAAAATCCATTTAATCAGCCTGACATCTTTTGGAAGTTCAAAATATTCCAAATCCCAAAATCTGACATTTGAATACATGAACATTTCTGGAGAGCTTACAAATAAGACAGATGGCAGTTACGCTAAGATTTCATATCTAAAAACTATTCGACGGATAAGAGAAAGTATTAAAATATTCAAACCGGACATATTACATTCTCATTATGCATCAAGCTATGGTCTGCTCGGCGCTCTAACCAATTTTCACCCTTTTATAATTTCAGCATGGGGATCGGATATTTATAATTTTCCAAGGAAATCTTTACTGCATAAGTTATTGCTGCAATACAATCTTAAGAATGCCGATGCAATATTATCAACAAGCAAAGCAATGGCGGTGGAAATATCCCGTTATGTTAAAGCGAAGATTCATATAACGCCATTTGGTATTGATCTTGAAAAATTTAAACCTAAAAAAATTAAAAAACCTTTTGATGATGAATCAATAGTTATCGGAACGGTTAAAACTTTAGAAGCTCATTATGGAATTGAATATTTAATACATGCGTTCTATTTGTTGAAAAATAGAATTAATAATAAAAATTTAAGACTTTTAATTGTGGGAACTGGCTCTCAGGAGAAATATTTGAAAAGGTTGTGTATGGAATTGAATATTCAAAAGGATGTTCAATTTACTGGTTTTATTGATAATAAAGTTATTCAAGATTATCATAATATGTTAGATATTGCAGTATATCCTTCTTTAAATGAAAGTTTCGGAGTTGCTGTTTTAGAATCGTGCGCATGTGAAAAGCCGGTGGTTGTGTCGGATTGTCCGGGTTTCAAAGAAGTTGTCGAAGATGGGAAAACAGGAATTATCGTTCCAAGGAAAAATACAATAAAATTTGTAGCGGCTATTGAGCATCTAGTTACGAATGAAGAAATGAGAATGCAATTAGGTGAAAATGGTAGAAAAATGGTTGAGCGGTTTTATAGTCTAGATGATTCAGTTGATAAGATGATGAAGATTTACAATTTATTTTATCATTAATTCAATATATAATGGACTCAATAATTTTATAAAAATTTTTATTTGATTAGATATTTAAATAAATTTATGCCATCAAAATTACTTTTTATTGATTTCCAAAAAAAAACTCCAAACATAAACAAGCAAACTTCTTGGAATTAATAAATATAGTATCTGCGAATCTGACAAAAAAATCAAAATTCAGCAGTACAAAATCCAGCGTAGGTGGAAAGTAAACTTATCCTCTACTATACTAAAAAAGAGTATTTCGCTCATTGATCAAATGGTTAAGATAATGCCATATCCTGAGATGGGCGGTCGCCTTAATATTCAAATTAATTGCATATGTCTGACAATTATACGCCGCCACAGCTATAAACTAAGTTAAGAAAGATTTTTATCGGCATAAAACTTCATTCATCAAACAAAATAGTTCTCAACTCGAAAATTATCAGAATAATCATGTCTACCGAAGTCTCTTTTTTTATGGTTGGTGGCAATGGTTCTTTTTGGGGAAAAGTAGATATTCTAAAATGGATTTTAGTTTATAGACTTTACTCATAAATTTCACAAGAACAAAAATTAAAATCAGTAAAGCATTTTTAAGATTAAAGGAAATATGGAAAAAATATCGGTTATAATTCCCTGCCGAAATGAAGAAAAATACATTGCCAATTGTTTGAATTCAATTATCAAAAACGATTATCCAAAGGATTTTATTGAAGTATTTGTTGTTGATGGTTTAAGTAACGATAGCACAAGAGATATTGTTGAGGGATTTTCAAAGAAGTATAGTTTTATCTTCTTATTAATTAATGAAAACAAAACCGCCCCCTATGCAATGAACTTGGGAATAGAAAAATCAACGGGTGAATATATTATTAGATTAGATGCTCATGGCGAAATACCGAATAATTATTTTTCTACACTCATTGAGTGGGGTAAAAAATTAAACGCAGACAATACGGGAGCGGTTTGGATTACGGATGTAATTAATAAAACCCCAAAATCACTTTCGATAGTAAAAGTCTTAAGTAATAAATTTGGTGTCGGAAATTCGTTATTTAGAATCGGAATAGATAGTATCAAAGAGGTTGATACAGTACCTTTCGGGTGTTATAAAAAAAGTGTTTTTAGAAAAATCGGACTTTATAATGAACGGCTCAAAAGAAATCAAGATATTGAATTGAACAAGAGATTAAAAAAAAACGGGGGGCATATATTTTTACTCCCCCATTTATTTTCGACGTATTATGCTCGAGAATCTTTCTCTGGCATCGCAAAGAATAATTTTCAGACAGGGTTTTGGAATATGCTAACTGTTTATTATACAAAAACTTTTAGCTCTTTAAGCCTCCGTCATTTTATTCCATTAATGTTTTGTCTGTCAATCATAGTGCCATTAATATTGATGATCTGGTATCTTCCGGCTGGTTTAATATCGGCTGCTATTTTACTGATCTATTTTACTGTCCTGCTCTCAACTGGAATCCGGATTAAAGAAACATCTACGCCGCTTCATCTTGTTTTGTGGGCATTTATTGTTTTACATTTTTCTTATGGATTCGGGTCTGCATTGGGGTTATTCAGAATCGATATTTTATTCGGGAAAACTTATAGATGAAAAATGCTGAATATAAAAAAGCAATCGCTTCCGTATTAGAATGTGAAGCGAATAAAATATTCTTATATTGGAAGGGCAGGGTTGCTCTTTTCGCAGCACTAACTTCAATGGGTGTTAAAAAAGGCGATGAAGTTATTCTTCCTGCATACACGTGCGTTGTAGTTCCAAATGCAATTCTATACTTAGGAGCAATTCCTATTTATGTAGATATATCGGAAGATGATTACAACTTAGACATTAGTAAATTAGAAAACGCAATTACAAGCAAAACTAAAGTAATCATTTGCCAAAATACCTTTGGACTTTCCACTAATCTCGAACAAATATTACGCATAGCTAAAAAAAATAATATTTTTACTATTGAAGATTGCACACATGGATTTGGCGGATATTATGACGGAAAGCCAAATGGCTCTTTCTGCGATGCAGCTTATTTCTCGACACAGTGGAATAAACCGATATCGACGGGAATAGGTGGAATATTACTAGTAAACAATAAACAATTATTAGACGGAGTAATCAAGTTAGAGTCTAAAAAGATAAAACCTACAATTGTCGATACAATTTCTCTTTCGCTTCTATTATTATCCAGAAAATTATTTATCAACAAGTATAGCTACTATAAGATGGTAAATCTTTATAGAATTTTAGGCAAGTACAAAGTAGTTATTGGTTCTTCCGAAGGCGCCGAAATAACATCAATAGAAATGCCCGTTAAGTATTTTAAAGATATGTCCAATATTCAAATGATAATAGGGACAAAAAATATCGTTACATTAAAAGAAATAAATGAACGAAGAAAAAATAATTCAATCATTTATACTCAATTTCTAAAAAATAATGGGAAGAAATTCGTTGCAGAAAAATATTTTGAAAATCACTTATTCTTAAAATATCCTCTTATTGTTAAAAACAGAGATCTATTTATCGAACGAGCTAATAAAGAAAATATAATTTTAGGCGATTGGTTTAATTCGCCTATTCACCCGATTAAAAAAAATCTCCATCTATGGCAGTTCGAGCCTGAACTATTTCCTATCGCTATGGAAGTGTCTAAAAAAATTGTTAATTTACCTACAGAATTAAAAAATATAGATCGAGTGATAGATTTTTTAAGGCTAAATCTGGATTTCATCCAGTGATAAATTACACATCAAAAGACAAAATTTATATTAGGGGGACCTAAAAATTAGATTAAACATTACTATAATAGTTGAAAATATTTTTAGGAATACAGCGCGCGTGACAAGCATTTCAAAAAAAGTTTTGAGAAATACAAATTAATTTGTATTATCCACCAGGATTTTTTGAGGACTCCTAATGGGTTCATGGTATCTTTAACTAAAAAAATAAAAATTCAATTTTAGAACCCACATCAACCATGAATGACTTAATAAATTTAACTTATTTCTTGGGTGTAGAAATTATGCATTTTGAATACGGAATTGGTTTTATTACTGCCATATTCTTAAGAAAAACTTAGATCGGATTAATTTATGATTAAAACAGATGCCTCAATATTTTTTGATAAATTTGCTGTTACATTTGATACTTTTTATGATGGTAAGAGAAATGCTTTGATGCAGTTAATTGATAAAAACTTTAGAAAAGATATTTTTTTACGATTTACATACACATTTGATAGTTTTGGAAATTTGAAGAATAAGACCTTGATTGATATCGGTTGCGGATCAGGAATATATCTGTTAGAGGCACTCAAGAGAAATGCTAAACATATTACCGGTTTAGACCCGGCAACCGAAATGCTCAAATTAACAGAAGCAAGATTATCTCGAAACGGTTTTATAGATAAATTTCGACTAATAGAAAGTATATTCCCGGCTACTAACCTCGGTAAGTATGATTATGCAATTGTAATGGGGGTGATGGATTATGTGAAAGATCCCTCAACATTTTTAAAGGAATTGAAGAATATTATCAGTGAAGCTACCTGTGTTTCATTTCCCAGCAAACATTGGTTTCGAACTCCTTTTAGAAAATTCCGGTATTCACTTAGAAAATGTCCTGTTTATTTTTATGATGAAAACGAGATTAAAAATTTAGCGAAATCGGCTGGCTTTAGTAAAGTAATGATTAAAAAAATTCAGGGAGCAGGGATGGATTATCACGTGACTTTAATGCCATGAAATCTGCTTTAATCACTGTAGATGTTGAAGATTGGATTCAGTCTACCTGGGATAGAAAATTACCCATTACCGAAAGAAGCGCAACGAATACTCATAAGCTTCTAGAGTTAATGGATGAATTAAATATTAAATCTACAATGTTTGTTTTGGGTAAATTTGCAGAATCATTTCCTAAAATAGTTAAAGAGATTTATTTGAGAGGACATGAAATTGCCTCCCATGGTTATTCACATATTGAAATATTTAAACAGAACAGAAAAGAATTCAAGTCAGATGTAGAAAGATCAAAAAAGTATCTTGAAGACTTGATAGGGGATGAAGTATTAGGGTATAGAGCCCCAGATTTTTCAATTATTAATTCGACACTTTGGGCTTTAAGAACGCTAAGTGAGTTAGGGTTTAAGTATGATTCATCCATTTACCCTATTAAACATGGTCGTTACGGTATTGAAAAATTTCCGGCTCAGCCAATAAATGTTATGCTGGAAACTTTCTCAATTTTAGAATTCCCTATTTCAACAATTTCAATTAAAAACAAAAATATTCCTATCGGCGGCGGCGGATACCATAGATTACTACCCTCATTTCTGATAAATAGAATCGCAGCCAGAGTATTAACCACAAAACCTTTTATCTATTATTGCCATCCTTACGAATTTAATGTGAATGAGTTAAATGAAATTAGACCAGTTTTACCTTTGAAGGTTAGGCTGCATCAGGGAATGGGTAGAAAATATTTTAAAAAAAGATTTGTATCATTTGTGAAAAATTTCGGAAGTGTTAGAATTAAAGATGCAATTGCAGAAATGAGTTTTCCTAGTTATCAATTATCAGGCGAAGAAGTGTTAACTAATGACTAAAAATAATATCCCTTTTCATAAACCATTCTACGACGACGATGAAATAAACGGCATTGTTGATACAATTAAATCCGGTTGGTGGACTACCGGCCCTAAAACGATTAGGTTCGAAAATGAATTCAATAAATTTATTGGCAGCAAGTATGCTGTATCAGCCAGTTCCTGGACTGCGGCAGCGCATCTAAGCCTTGAAGCAATTGGAATAAAAGCCGGAGATGAAGTTATAATTCCTTCAATAACATTTACTGCAACTGCTGAAATAATTTGTTATTTTAACGCAACGCCAGTAATTGTGGATGTTCAACCAGAAACTTTTAACATTGACCCTCAAAAGATTGAGGAAGCAATAACAGATAAAACAAAAGCTATTATTCCGGTTCACTACGGAGGGCAGCCTTGTGATATGGATGAAATAATGGCTATCGCTAAAAAATATAATTTAAAAGTTATCGAAGATGCCGCTCATTCTCTGCCAGCTTATTATAAAAACAAAATGATCGGAACTATTGGAGATGTAACATGCTTTAGTTTTTATGCTACCAAAACTTTGGCTACCGGGGAAGGGGGAATGCTATGCACAGATGATG
>MNYQ01000058.1 GCA_001873185.1 Ignavibacteria bacterium CG2_30_36_16
AGAAATTAAACAAATAATGTGGGACTATGTTGGCATCGTCCGCTCAAACCTCCGTCTTGAAAGAGCAGCGAAAAGAATTCACAATATTTTCATTGAAACTGAAGAGTTGTATAAAAAGACTAAAGTTTTCGAGCAGTTACTTGAGCTCAGAAATATCGTTACGTGTGCACATATGATTGTTAAATCTGCAAAAATAAGAAAAGAAAGTCGCGGTTTACATTACACTCTCGATTATCCTGATATTGATACAACTCAAGCGCCGACTAATACTATACTTCAAAATCTTCATTTGTGATATTTATATAGAAGACACGCTCATAATTTTGGTAAAAAATATTGTTCAAACAGAAGTAGTTCCTTATGCTCCCGCACTAATTTTACCCACTGATTTAATATGTTATGGTTATTGTTTTAACTTCAAAAATAATATTATTTTCGTTTCATTCCGGTTAATATTAATTTGGAATGATATTTTGGACGATTTTATTGTAGAGTTAATCACTACTAAATCATATACTTGAAGCATTTATGACGATTACATAGTTTTATTATTATGTAAAATTACTTTTGGCTGATCTATCCCAAATTTTCAAATAATTATAGAACTTCTTTGGGAGCATCCACTCCGGGTGAAATTTTGCGTCGTCCAATCAGCGTAAATTGATTTGACCCATTATTACTTAAAAACTCTTTAGGGCTGAAAGGTTCATTGATCGGACCAGTTTGGCAAATGTCATTATCTTGGTTAAGCATCAATCCAAAATTTTTCATATCTTTTCAATCAAAATTTTAATCTTATTTATGCATAAAATTAATAAGCTTTCTAAACTGTTCATGTATATATCTCTGCTAAGCGGAGTTTTATGGCTCGGTTCGTATCTTACACGATTGTTGTTAACTTACCAATTATTTGAACCGAAAGACTACATTTTAAAACCTTATGTTACACCTGAAAATCTTGGTGGAATATTAAGAATTCTTGGCGCTGCCGCTTCAACGACATCTATTTTATATTCAATTTTTATACTTGCATTAATTATTTTTCTAATTTCATCAAAAATAAACTTAAAGAAAAACGGATGGTTGTTTATTACCGTTTTGATTGTTTTGATAACACTTCCTTTCGAGATCTACTTAATGACAATAGATTACAGTATTATAAAAAGTATATATTATTCCACTTTCGACAGCCACACAATTCTAAATCTTTTTATTAAAAGATTAAAAATACTGGGCAGTTTTTCATTAGTCGAGATATTCTCCTACTTCGCAGCCGTATATTTTATATTATTCCAGCCTCTTACAAAAAGAGATGAAATTAAAAATGAAGATTAAAGAAAAAGAATTCGAGGAATTATTTGAAGAATTAAAAGCTCTATCGGCACAGCTTGGCGCGGTAGTGCGTTTTGAAAAGGGAGACTTTAAAGGCGGTTATTGTTTGTTAAAAGAAAGCAAAGTAATTGTAATTAATAAAGGTGCGGCACTTCAAAGAAAGGTAATTATACTTTCTATGGCATTAAAAGAACTCGGTGTTGATCAAGTATATTTAAGTCCCCGGCTAAGAGAAATAATTGATGAAATGGCTGAAACATCATGAGAATAATTATAATTAATGGACCTAACCTTAATCTTCTTGGCAAGCGTGAAGAAAATAACTATGGATGCATCACACTTGAAGAGTTGGAAATCAAAATCAAATCAGCATTTGATGATATTGAGTTTACATTCTATCAATCTAACCATGAAGGGGAGTTGATCGATATGATACAACGAGCTGGAAATTTTAATGGTTTAATTCTTAATCCCGGAGGTTATGCCCACACATCGGTAGCAATCAAAGATGCATTAGAAGAATTAAAAATTTTTAAAATTGAGGTTCATCTTTCCCATCTTGCAAAAAGAGAAGATTATAGACAAATACTTTTGACTGCTCAATCGTGCAACGGGTATATTTCCGGTTTTAAAGAAAAAGGTTATCTCGCAGCTGTATATCTAATCAAAGCATTTAACAAAGAGGATTAATTGATTAAAGCAGTAGTTTTCGATTTAGACAATACCTTAATGGATTTTATGAAAATGAAACGACGCGCAATAGAAGAAGCAATTCCCGCAATGATTGATGCAGGACTTCATTTAACTGTTGACGAGGCAAATTCAAAAATAGATGAAATTTATAAGGAGCAGGGAATAGAATATCAGCAAGTATTTGACGAATTCCTTAAGAGGGTTCTCGATAAAGTTGACTACAAAATTTGGGCTGCGGGTGTTGTGGCTTACCGGCGTGCCAGAGAAGCTTCACTAATTCCTTATCCGCATGTTTATTCTACATTATACAAATTATCAAAACTTAAAATAAGCACGGGCATTTTATCCGATGCTCCAACAAAAGAAGCATGGCTCAGATTAGCGTACTTAAATTTTCATCATATCATCGATGAAGTAGTAACCTTTGATGACACAGGCGTAAGAAAACCAAGCCCGATTCCTTTTAAAAGAATTTTGGAAAAACTTAAAGTTGAACCGTACGAAGCCATCATGGTTGGAGATTGGGTTGAGCGTGATATAGTTGGAGCAGCAAACGTGGGAATGAAAACCGCCTTTGCCCGTTACGGAGATGTTTTTAACACGATCTCACATTCAGCAGATTACGAATTAAATGATATAAGCGAACTCGTCGATATAGTTAGAAAAGAAAATAACTTATAGTATTATCTTAAAGAGATATTTTATAAAACTAAAGTGATATTGATATTAAATGTATAATTATTTATTTTACTTCAGAGTTTTTTTAAGCTGTGATGAAAGATCTATCTATTAAAAAATTATATTATTCAATCAGTGAAGTAAGTAAAATTACTGATGTTGAGCAGTATGTGCTTCGCTATTGGGAAACAGAATTTGAGCTGCTTCGACCTCAAAAAAACAGAGCCGGAAATAGAGTATATACTAATAAAGATATTCAACTTATACTTTATATTAAATTGCTTTTGCGCGAAAAGAAGTACACAATAGAAGGTGCAAAAAAAATTCTTGAAGAATATTTGCCCGAAACAATTCTTAATCAAAGTGAAATTGAAAAAATGGAAAAGGAGCCTTTAGTACAGGTTTCAAAAGAATGCACGAAAGAAAAACCAAACATCAAAAAAGACCTTGAAGAAGTCAAACAAATTTTGGAGATTGTACTCTCAAAACTATAAGTTATGACAATAATAACGGAACGTGGCGCAGCCCGGTAGCGTACCTGAATGGGGTTCAGGTGGTCGCGGGTTCAAATCCCGCCGTTCCGACAATATAAAGCCTTTCTAATTTGCAAGGCTTTTTTATTTTAACTCATTCTATTTAACTGCAATAAAAATTCCGCTTCAAATAACCGCATCATCGTAATAAGTATGAGTAACTTTTTAAGAACTTGGAAGGGATAACAGCTAAGTCTAATAATTAATATAGAACGCAGATTAGGCAGATTTGCACAGTTTAATTTGTTTAAAAATAAGCGTTATCTCCGTTCTATCCTTTTTAGAATTTCTTAACCTTTTCACTTTTTCTCCTCTTTACTTTTCTTTCCATTAGTTAACACAGAGTTAACACTCGCTTAATATTGGCTTAACATCGGCAGGGTAACTTTGCAGCGTCGAAGAAAAATAGTAAAAACAATTTTGGAGAGATAAATGAACTTTGAATCTACAACAATTAAAGTTTTTTTTAACGCAAGTTTTATAGTGAAGAAATTCTATTCGTACTCTGTATTGACAATGTTATTGACGGTTAGTGCATTTGCACAGTCCGGCACACTAACCGGTAGTGTGATTGATTCAAAAAATGGCGAGCAGTTAATTGGTGCTAATCTATTATTAGAAGGGACAAATATCGGAGCTGCAACCGACTTGGATGGGAAGTTCATCATTAAAAATATCGCTGCCGGCAGTTATAATCTTTTTGCTTCAATGATAGGTTATACTAAAGTAACCGTTACAGGCATTGTAATTAAGCCGAATGAAATTATGGAAACTAATATCTCTTTAAGTCCCGAGGCATACCAAACTGAAGAGGTTATCATTTCAGCTAAATTAATTTTGAATAATGAAAATTCCTTGTTGAAATTCAGACAAAAATCAAACTCAGTCAGCGACGCTATTAGCTCCGAATTGATTTCGAGAATGGGAAGCAGCAACGCAGCAGACGCAATGAACAAAGTAACTGGTGTTTCAGTTGTTAGCGGAAAATATATTTACGTGCGGGGACTTGGTGACCGCTATAGCAGCACACAATTGAACGGAACCGAGCTTCCAAGCGCCGACCCGGATAAAAAATCATTCAATCTGGATTTATTTCCTGCCAACATTTTAGATAACATTACTACTATAAAATCTTTTACGCCTGATAAACCGGGAAGTTTTTCGGGCGGAATTGTGGACATTTCCACAAAAAAATATCCCGATAAATTTACTCTTAATTTTTCCTCTTCAAGTTCATTTAATTCCTTAACAACATTTAACAGCGAATTTTTAACATACAGCGGAGGAAGTAAAGACTGGCTTGGTTACGACGATGGAAAACGCTCTCTGCCCGCTCTTCTTGCCGATCCCGGTGCTAAACTCCCCTCGCCAAATTCTTCAAGAAGAAATAGTGAACTTGCATATCAGTTAGATGAGCTCACAAAATCATTTAATCCGGAAATGTCGCCGATTTCAAAATCAGCTCCGGTTAATCAAAGTTATTCCTTTTCTATGGGAGATCAATATTTACTTTTCAATAAGCCGCTTGGCTTTACAGCGAGTTTTAGCTATAACCGAGATTATAAATACTACGATGGCGGCGCCGTTGGCAGATGGGAACTAAGCGGCAAATATAAAGATGCTGCGTCGCTGAATAATTATATGTACTTGTCTGATTCCAAAGGAGTTGATGAAGTTTTAATGGGCGGAATAGTAAATCTTGCTTTCAAAGCTCATCCGAATCATGATATAAGCTTAAAGGCATTATACACAAGAAGCGGGGAATCTACAGCCCGATTTCAAGAAGGGAAGTGGGATTATCAACTCGGCGAAGATCCTATTTATCAAACGAGAAGTTTGCTTTACACAGAAAGAAATTTAAATACATATCAGCTTAACGGCGAACATTTTTTTAGCGCATTGGGCAACTTGAATGCACAGTGGATCGCTTCATTTTCATCAACGCAGCAAAACGAACCGGATTTAAGATTTTTCTCTAATGACTATCAGGTTGAAGCTGAAAGTGGAGAAAGAATTTATTCAATAAACATTAATAGTTATAACGCTCCAACTCGATTCTTTCGAAAACTTTCTGAAGAAAATAAAATTTTTAATTTGGATTTGTCATTACCTTTCTATCAATGGAATGGATTAAAAGGGAAGTTAAAGTTTGGTGGCGCGTACCAAAAAATAGGAAGAAGTTTTACGGAAAGAAGATTTGAATTAAGGAGCAGCAATGCTGTTTACAGCGGCGATATTAAAAACTATTTTGTGGATCAAGCCGGTATAATAGATTCATCTAATAACAGATATTTGTTTGGCACTTATATTTTTGACGCTTCCTCTTCGAGAAACAACTACAGCGGAGATCAAACAATTTCAGCGGGATATTTAATGTTTGAATTACCCGTTTCGGAAAATCTAAAATTTATTTCCGGCGCGCGTTACGAAATAACGGACATGACGGTTGAAAGTGCCGATACAAATCAAAGAAAAGGAATTTTGGATAACAACGATCTGCTTCCATCTGCGGCGTTAATTTATCAGTTACAGGAAAATATGAATCTGAGAGCGTCTTATGGGAAAACATTAGCCCGCCCTAATTTTAGAGAAATGGCACCTTTCAGGTCGTTCGAGTTTCTCGGCGATTTTCAGTTTGTTGGCGTGCCGGACTTAAAACGAACGCTGATTGATAATTTTGATCTAAGATGGGAGTGGTTCGAACGCCCCGGTGAACTCTACGCCGTTAGCGCTTTTTATAAAAATTTTCAAAATCCGATAGAGAGAACTTTAGACCCGACAACAGAAGTAATAAACTATCAGAATGTAGAAAGAGGTTCTATTTACGGAGCGGAATTTGAAATTAGAAAACGCCTTGATGTTCTTCATAATTCACTCTCAAACTTTATGTTCAACATAAACTTTTCTTTGATTCGTTCGAAAGTTGATATTCCGAAAGATGAATATGAAGTGAACATATTTCCACAAGATTCGAGCGCATCAAAAACACGTCCGCTCTTTGGGCAGTCGCCTTATCTTGTAAATTTAGAGCTGTCATACTTCAACACCGAAACGGGAACAACAGTTGGGCTTTTCTACAATATTTTCGGCAGCCGACTTTCCGAAGTTACGCTTGGCGCAACACCGGATGTTTACGAGCAGCCTCGCGGAATATTTGATTTAACATTTTCACAAAAAATGTGGTTTGGATTTAATTTTAAGTTCTCAGCGAAGAACCTATTGAACTCACCTGTTAAAAAGACTATTGAGTTTAAAGGAAATAATTTTATTTATCATCAATACAATACCGGCAGAAGTTTCTCTGTCGGAGTAAGCTATTCAATCTAAGTTTAATCAATCAATCAATAAACAAAGGAAACAAAATGAAAAATCTCTTATTGTTCTTATTACTTTCTGCGTCAGCTCTATTTGCGCAAAACGTAATAACGGTTACTGATGCCGATATAACCGGCTCCAGCGGAACTGTAAACTGGACTAAAAACAACATCTACTTACTCGACGGTTATGTTTACGTGGAATCTCCAACTATACTTAACATCGAAGCGGGAACAGTGATAAAAGCAAAAGAAGCGCCAACCACAGGTGACGTTGCTTCGGTTCTCGTAATTACAAGAGGCGCTAAAATTAACGCAGTGGGAACTGCCCAAGAACCGATAATATTTACCACCGAATATGACGATACGAACTTGCCCGATAATGGCACTGATCCAGGTGTTGATTATAGAATAGACCGCGGGCTTTGGGGCGGAGTTGTGCTGCTCGGTAAAGCCGTTTTGAACGTAGCATTTGAAAAAGTTGTAGAAGGCTTGCCGGCTACAGATGATAGAGCCAAATACGGAGGAAGCGATGATGCTGATAATTCGGGTGTCTTCAAATATGTTTCGATTAGATATACCGGAATTACGGTTGAAGCCAATAAAGAATTACAGGGCTTAACGCTTGGCTGCGTTGGCAGTAATACTGTTGTTGAATACGTAGAATCTTTTAATAGCAGCGATGACGGTTTTGAATTTTTTGGCGGGACTGTAAATACAAAATATTTAATATCAGCGTTTGCCGATGATGACGCTTTCGATTACGACCAAGGTTTTAGAGGGTTTCATCAATTTTGGTTTGCCATTCAGGGTGATTCTGTCGGCGATCACTTAGGTGAATTCGACAGCGGCGACAGCGGCGCATTAACCAATGAGCCTCTTTCAAAACCTGTTATTTATAATGCCACTTTTATAGGTCGTGGAGCAAATGCTACCGGCGGCGATATTGCTTTAATGTATAAAGAATATGGAGGCGGC
>MNYQ01000167.1 GCA_001873185.1 Ignavibacteria bacterium CG2_30_36_16
ATTGAAGAGAAAACTTTTGAGCAGCATGAGCTTGAACAAATCAAATCGGTTTTAACTTTTGAAGAGGCTGAAATTGATAACCGCTATAAATCAATTCGTGCGGAAATAACAGAAGCAGAAAATAAACTCTCTCAATTTCGTAAAGAGAGAGAAGCTCTTTCGGAAGAGATACATGCTGCCGAAATGAAACTTGGCGAGTTGAAAATTAAAATTGAGAATCTTTATGCAAATATCCAGGAGACTTATTCTCTAAAGCTTGAAACAAAATCCTTTGACGACCTTGACACGTTCGACTTCAAGCAGCGCAGCGAGGAAGTTCACTCCTTTAAACAGCAGATAAAAAATCTGGGTCCGATAAACCTTCTTGCATACAGCGAGTTTGAGGTAGAAAGTGAGCGTCTCGAATTCCTTAATAAACAGCGAAGCGATTTATTGGACAGCGAAAAAGATGTTGTTAAAACAATTGAAGAAATTAATATTACCGCTCAGACGTTGTTTATGGAAACTTTCAATAAGATTAGGGAAAATTTTGTAAACATCTTCCGCAGTTTATTTAACCCTGGCGACGAAGCGGATTTGAGAATTGAAGAAAACACAGATCCTCTTGAAGCTAAAATTGAAATAATTGCTAAACCAAAAGGTAAACGGCCAACTTCAATTGAACTTTTATCGGGCGGTGAAAAAACACTAACTGCAATTGCGCTTCTGTTTTCAATTTATCTTGTTAAACCAAGCCCATTCTGTATTCTTGATGAAATTGACGCTCCTCTCGATGACGCTAACATCGACCGTTTTAACCTCATCCTTAAGCAGTTTAGTAAGGACACACAATTTATTGTGGTAACGCATAACAAACGAACAATGGAAGCTGCAAATACGCTTTACGGCGTTACAATGCAGGAAGAAGGAATCTCGAAACTTGTTAGCGTAAGATTTAATGAGGACTTAAACGTTGCTTCTTAATTTTATAGAATCGTTCAATTATGCTTTAACAACAGACGAATCTTATCGTCTTTCTGCTGTCAATTTTCTTTTTCTGATTGTAATTTTATTTGTTTCAATTTCGTTTGAAGTCCGTGCACAGTGGGTTAATAATCCGGAACAAAACACTAAATGCGTTATTGAAGCGGTTAATCCCGTTAACATTTCTGCTATCAGCGATTTTGAGGGCGGCGCATTTATTTTTTGGCAGGATAACCGGAGCGGTTTTCAATCGGATATTTATTTTCTCCACACAGACGCCAATGGTCATGCAAGTTTCCGTGCCGATGGTAAATCAGTTTCCAGCCTTTCTGAAGATAAGGGCAATCCAATTTCAGTTAAATGCACACCGGGTGATGCCGTGGTGGTCTGGCACAACTTAAAAGGCAATGAGGGCGGAAATCTTTTTGCTCAAAAAGTTCATAGTAATGGAAAACTCGGTTGGTCGAACAAAGGCATTGCAATCACTCGTGTGAAAGATAACATAACCGATTTTTCGGTTGACTCAGATAAAGATGGATTTACTTACGCCGCATTTATCACAAAAGACCCTGACCTGATTGAAGATTATAAAATTGGCTTTCAAAAAATAACTTCCGGCGGAAAGTTAATGATTGATTCAACTTCAATTTGGGTTTTCAAATCGCGCAATAATAAAACAGGTTCATCTATTGTTAGCGACGGCGCAGGCGGTGCTTATATTTTGTGGATTGAAAGCAATGAGAAGAGTAGCATAATTTACGGGCAGCATGTTGATCCAGGGGGACGCCATACATGGGGCGAAAAAGCTTTGCGCCTTAGCGAAACTTCTTCATCGGTAATTTCATTTTCAGCAGCGCTTGTGGACTCGAATAATGTTTACTTCGCATATCAGACGCTAAAAGGCGGTAAAAAAATTCGTCAACAGTTGGTTACTAAAAAAGGGACCTTGCTTTGGGGAACGAACGGAAAAGAAATTTCTAAATTGAAATCCTCGCAAACAAATCCGCAGGTTATTATATCGAAAAAAGAAATAATTTTAAGCTGGACGAATGAACTCAACGGTGACAAAGATATTTATATTCAAAAATATGATACTAAGGGGAACACAATCTGGAAAAGCGGCGGATTGCCGGTACTTTCTTTTAAAGGAAGTCAGTTCGGGCAGAAGTTGATTAGTGATGGTTATGGCGGTGCAATTATTTCATGGATTGACAGTCGGATTGAAAATTCGAGAGCAAACCTTTACGGGCAACGAATAAATAAAAAAGGCGAAAAGGTATGGGATGAGGAAGGGCTGCCGATTGCATCTTTTCATAATTCCGAAAAAAGTTATTTGTCTTTAATCAGCGATACTAAGGGCGGTGCAGTTGCAATATTCAGAGAGAAAAGAAGCAACGATGCTGCAATTTATGCACAGAAAATTTTTAATACCGGAACTTACATTTCTCAAATATTAGGTCTTAAAACTGAACTTGTTGACGATTCGGTAAAAATAATATGGTATTCGGCTAATGTTACTCCGGATAGTTATTACGAAATTGAGCAAAGTGTTTTTCTAGACACCGGATTAACTGCGTGGAATGTTATCGGAACTGTTCACACAGAAAAATCTAAGGCGGGAGTGTTGTACGAATATTATGACAAGCCCTCCGTTTCCGGAACAATTTATTATCGGGTGGTTCAACACGATGCTAACGATAATCTTCAGCCGTCCGATGTTGAACGAATTACCTATCTTGGAAATTCCGGACAGGCTGTGGTTACGCAAAACACACCGAATCCGTTTAACAAAGAAACTTTGATTAAGTTCTCTCTACCGAGTACTTCTCTCGTAAGCATAGAGTTTTTCGACAGCCACGTCGAAAAAGTTTATGAAATAAAAAATGCAGAGTACCCCGCGGGGCAAAATCAAATTACTTTTAATGCGGAAGGATTGAAGCCCGGAATTTATTTCTACCGGTTCAAAGCAGGCGATTATGTTGAAGTAAAAAAGATGGTAATTACAGAATAAAAATGGATAGTAAACAATTAAAAATATTTATTGACTTCGATGGAACAATAACCAAAGTAGATGTGGGAAATGTTATATTCAAACATTTTGGCGACGAAGAAAAAGGAAATGAAATTATTAGCAAGCTCCGCAGCGGCGCAATTACCGCCCGCCAGTGCTGGGAAATGCTGAATGATTCGGTTACGTCGGTTGATAAAAACAAACTCCATCAATTAATTGATGAGATTGAAATAGATGATGCGTTTTATTCTTTCATCAACTTCTGCAAAGAGAACGAGCTGGATGTTATAGTGCTAAGCGATGGATTTGACTATTACATTGATAGAATTTTTAAAAGAGAAAACTTAAGCCATTTAACATATTACTCAAATAATCTCGCTTTAACGGAAAACAATAAAATGGAGTTGTCGTTCCCTTTTTATGATTCTTCCTGTCCTACTTCGGCAAACTGCAAACGGAATCATATAATTAACAACAGCAGTGATGATGATTTTACAGTTTACATCGGCGATGGCAACTCCGATAAATATCCGGTGCAATTTTGTGATTACATCTTCGCAAAAAAAAGCCTTCTCAAGTTTTGCGAAGTTGAGAGAATCCCGTTTTTCCCTTACACAACCTTCAACGATATAATTAAAAGATTTGAAGAACTCCTCTCTAAAAAAAGATTAAAAAAACGCCACCAGGCTGAATTAAAAAGAAAAGAAATTTATACATTAGAATGAATTTAATTAACGAAAGATTTTATGTCTGACTTAGCTTCTAAATTTTTTAAATACCGCAGTTACACGCCAATACCCTTCGTGTTGTTGATGCTGTTTTTTATAAATGCAAACATCTGGAGTTTGATAATTGGATTTTTACTGGCGCTAAGCGGCGAACTTATCCGCTTGTGGGGAGTAAGCTGGGCAGGAAGCGAAACACGTACAACAGGCGCCGTGGGTGGTACGTTTTTGATAGTAAGCGGACCCTTTGCCCGCGTTCGTAATCCGCTTTACGTAGGAAATATAATTATGTATTTCGGACTTGGAATAATGTCTTATGCCTTATTCCCGTACCTTCAAATTATTGCTCTTGCTTTTTTTGTAGTGCAATATCATTATATAGTTAAGGCTGAGGAAGGCTACTTGCGGCAAACTTTCGGCAGAGATTATGAAGCATACACAAAGAATGTTCCGCGATTTCTTCCAAGATTAACTGCGTACAAAGTTGTGGATGTAACACAGCCGCCGTTCAATTTGAAAGCCGGGCTTCGCAGCGAACGAAGAACATTTCAGGCTTTGGGTTTTATTAGTTTATTAATAATTGTTTTGTGGTTTCTAAGAAGATTTTAGTTGAAAAGAATAAACGAAAATAATTTAATGATAATTGCAGGCGAGGTTTCGGGCGACCTGCATGGCGCTCATCTTATAAAAGAAATTTTGAAGATGAATCCGGCTGTTAGAATTTTCGGCATCGGCGGAGACAAAATGCAGGCTGCGGGAATGCAGGCAGCGTATCATATTAATAAAATGGCGTTTCTCGGATTAACTGAAGTTATAAAACATCTTCCGTTTATAAAAAGAGTGCAGAAGGATCTGATTTCAATTATAAAAGAAAAGAATATTAAAGAAGTAGTGCTGATTGATTATCCGGGTTTTAATTTAAACTTTGCCCGCAAATTGAAAAAATTCGATATAAAAATATTTTATTATATCTCCCCTCAAATATGGGCATGGGGCGCCGGTCGAATAAAGAAAATAAAAAAACTCGTCAGCAAAATGATTATTGTTTTCCCGTTTGAAAAGGAATTCTATAGCAAAGCCGGTGTTGATGTTGAGTTTGTGGGACACCCTTTAATGGAACAGATTGAGAACTATTCTTTGTTAAGTAAAGAAATGTTTTTCCATCAATATGATCTGGACAGTAGCAAAGATATTCTGCTGATATTACCAGGAAGCAGGAAAAATGAAGTTGATAATCTTTTGCCGGAAACGTTGAAAGCAGCAAAAAAAATCTGCCGCGAATTTAACCTTCAAACGGTTGTTGCCGGCTCCGAAAATATTGATGCGGAATCTTATAGCAGACATCAGAATGAATTTGAGTTTAAGCTTATTACAGGTAAAACATACGATTTAATGAACCTTGCTAAATTCGGAATAATCAAATCGGGCACGTCAACGCTTGAAGCAGGATTGTTTCAACTGCCGATGATTGTAATTTATAAAACCAGCGCTATTACGTATTTAATATTTAAGCGATTAGTCAAAGTAAATAACATCGGTATGGTAAATATTATTTTGGGCGAAGAAGTTGTGCCGGAACTAATTCAAAAAGATGTTAATGCAAAAACAATTTTCGAGGAAAGCAAAAAAATATTATCTGACACTGTATTATATAATCAGATAAAAGATAAACTAGGGCGAATAAAAACTCTTCTTGGCTCGTCCGGCGCTTCCCGAAAAGCAGCTTCAATAATTCTCTTGGGGATGAATGAATCTTAAAAAAATAAAACAGAATACGCTCCGTTTTATTGGACAAATAACGCTGTTTCATGCAGTAAATATTTTATGTAAAACATTAAAAATTGAAGAGATAAATAAAGAAGCAGTTGAAAAACTCGAACGTGATAATAAAAATTATGTGTTCGCTTTCTGGCACGGAACAATGTTATTACCCTGGTATATAAACCGGAATAAAAATTTCCTTGGTTTAATAAGTAAAAGTAAAGACGGCGACCTTCTCGCAAACACTCTGAGGAACTGGCGTTATCAAGTTGTAAGAGGTTCCAGCAGCAAGGGGGGCAGCGTTGCGCTTGAAGTAATGATCGATTATGCAAAAAATAAAACGTCTGTTGCAGTAACGCCCGATGGACCGCGCGGACCGGCTTTAAAACTAAAAGCCGGGGTAGTAATTGCGGCAAAAAAAAGCGGCGTTCCTTTGGTGCTTGCGGGCGTAGGCTACCAAAAGAAAAAATATTTAAGCAGTTGGGATAGATTCCAGGTGCCGAAACCTTTTTCGAAAGTTAAACTGATATACTCAAATCCGATCTATGTAGAACAAACACTAACTTACGAAAAAACTTCTGAAACAATTCGGCAGTGCGATTACAAACTAAATGAACTACAAACGAAAGCGGCTATATTCGGTTTATGAATTTTCTAAAAATAATTTTGTATCCGTTTGTACCCGTTTACGCTTTCGTTATAAACTTACGCAACAAGTTTTTTGATGACGGTATTTTTAAAAGTAAAAGTGTTCCTGTAAAGGTTGTGTCTGTTGGTAATTTAACCGTGGGCGGTTCGGGTAAAACCCCGATGGTAATTTATTTAACAACGATGTTAAAAAAATTCGCTAAAAAACCGGGCGTGCTGAGCCGCGGATACGGAAGGAATACTAAAGGCTATTTGTATGTTTCCGATGGCGAAGAAATTTTTACAACGGTGGAAAAGTGCGGCGATGAGATTTATCATACGGCTCTTCACTGTAAAGTGCCGGCGGCAGTGAGTGAAAACCGGGTTGTAGGAGCAAATAAATTTTTGCATGATGCAAATGTAAACACAATTATACTTGATGATGCTTTCCAGCACCGTTGGATTAAAAGAGATGCCGATTTACTCCTTTTTGAACAGCAATTTCTTGTATCCGATAATTCATTCAATCGGAAACTGATGCCCACTGGATTAATGAGAGAACCGTTTTCATCTATCAAACGTGCTGATGCAGTTATTATTAATAGAAAATTTTCGGACAAAAAAGAAATTCCGGATGAGTTTAAAAAGTATTTTATAGATAAAGCAATTTTTACTTCTCATTATAAAGCCATTAGTTTTGTTGATGTTATGAAGCATACCATTTACGAACTGAAAGATTTTGAAGGACAGCACAGCCTCGTTGTTTCTGGTATTGCAAACTCATATTCTTTTTTGAACATTTTACGACAGACTAATGTTAACACAACTAACAAAATGATTTTTAGAGACCATAAAGAATACACACTGAAAGAAGTTCAGCAAATTCGAAAACGATTTTATTCCACGAACGCATATTCTGTAGTTACTACTCAAAAAGATGCTGTTAAACTTATTAAATTTGCAAAGGAGTTTGATGATATTGATGTATTCTATCTTGAGATAGAAATGCAAATGGATGAACAACAAAAGTTTGAAGATTATATTCTTCAGAAAATAAATTGAAGTGAAAAAGTATTTTAATTTTAATACTACCAATAATTAACGAAGCATATTTATGGAGGAAAAATAATTATGTCTAAAAATAATAAATACGTCTATTTTTTCGGCGGGAAAAAAGCCGATGGAAAAGCCGCTATGAAAGAACTGCTTGGCGGTAAAGGAGCCAACCTTGCCGAAATGGTGAACATTGGTTTACCCGTCCCTGCTGGTTTTACAATTACAACCGAAGTTTGTACTTACTACTACGATAACAAGCAAACTTATCCGAAGGATTTAAAAACTCAAGTTCTTAAATTGCTCTCAAAAGTTGAAAAAGAAATGGGCGCTAGATTTGGCGATGCTAAAAATCCGCTGCTCCTTTCGGTACGTTCCGGCGCAAGAGCTTCTATGCCCGGCATGATGGATACGATTCTTAATTTAGGATTAAACGATACTACCGTGCAGGGTTTAATTGCAAAAACAAATAACCCGCGTTTTGCTTACGATTCATACAGAAGATTTGTTCAAATGTATGGTGAT
>MNYQ01000168.1 GCA_001873185.1 Ignavibacteria bacterium CG2_30_36_16
TACGAAAGAAATTATCGCCGCCTTCACCTTGAATGGGTTCAATAATAATCGCCGCAATATCATCACGATTATTTTTAATAGCTTCATAAATTTCACTTACTGCTTTTTCTTCAAGTTTGATAACTTCATCAAGATGCTGTTCGAGAGGAAAAGTTATTTTGGGATTTACGATTCTTGGCCAGTCAAATTTTGTGAAGTAATTAATTTTGTTAGACTCTGTATTAGTTAAAGAGAGAGTATATCCGCTTCTTCCGTGAAAGGCTTCTTTGAAGTGAATAACTTTATGTCCCTTTTCTTCTTTATAACCTTTTTCAAAATTTTTCTGAACTTTCCAATCGAATGCTACTTTAAGTGCATTCTCGACTGCAAGTGCACCACCAGATATAAAAAAAAGGTGTTTCATATAATCTGGTTTTGCAACACGTGCAAACATATCAACAAACTCCGCCATCTGGGTCGTGTAGATGTCAGAATTCGAAGGTTTGTTTACAGAAGCCCGACCAAGTTCTTCAATAACTTCGGGATTATTTAATTTTGGATGATTCATTCCGAGAGCATTAGATGCAAAGAATGTGAATAGATCGAAATATATTTCACCGGTCTTTTCATCAATTATTTTAGTCCCCTGGCTTTTATGAATATCAAGAACGATATCAAAACCATCGGCTAGCATATATTTACCGATTGTTTCGTGAACTTTATCGGCAGGAATATGACAATTGAAATTTATAGCTTCATCTATATTGGTTAAATTGGTGTTATACATTGGACTTACCTCCAGGTTAAGTATAAAATGAAAAAAATAATTTGAGATGTAAATAAAATGGAGTAAGTATTAGAATACGTTTTCGAAGCGGGATACAAGATAGCTTCGAAGTTCTTTGAACCCTGTTTGTTTGTAAAAAATTATAAAGCTGAACATAATATCCTTATTCTTCTGCAATAAAAGTAACTATTTCCCGCTCATTATTCAATCTCTATATTAGTGTACTAAAAATTTTATGAAGAATTTGCATTTTGTCTTTATATTGGTTACACTATGTGTAACAGATTTATAAAATTATTTATGTCGGCATCAAAAAAACTATCAACGGCGGTAAAAGCGTTATATTTTTTGGCGGAAACAGATCCCGCACCGCAAAGCAGTGTTAAAATTGCCGAAGCAATTGGAACAAATGCTTCAAAGCTCCGCCAGACTTTATCATTGCTTGTAAAAAATGGTATAGTCAAAAGCACTCAAGGCACAACCGGCGGATTTTTATTAGTTAAAAAGCCGGAACATCTTCATCTTCAAGAAATTTATTGTGCAATTGAAGATAGAAAAGCATTTTACCTGGACGTTAATGAAGTGAACGGCAGCGGAATGGAGCCGGTTAGGAAAATGAATGGATTTTTTCTCGATTTGTTTTCAGACATACAGGTGGACATTGAAAACAAAATGCGCAATATTTATTTAAAAAACATTATCGAACAAATTAAACTTTAATCAAAGGAGTCAGTATGGAATTCTTAAAGCAATTAGGCATCAAAGAAAAAAATTACGGCTGTTCAACCGGTCAGAAATGGCTTGAAACTAGTGCCGAGGGAGAGTTGAAGATTTATTCTCCGACAAACGGTAAATTTATAGCAAGCGTTTACCAGTGCTCTGAGGCAGATTATGAACACATTCTTGAAAAGGGAGTTGATGCATTTAATTACTGGCGAACTGTGCCGGCGCCCAAGCGTGGAGAAATTGTTCGTCAAATAGGTTTAAAACTGAGAGAATTTAAAAGACCGCTCGGCACACTTGTATCTTATGAAATGGGAAAATCTTTGCAGGAGGGAATGGGAGAAGTTCAGGAGATGATAGACATTTGCGATTTTGCAGTCGGGTTGTCACGTCAACTTTACGGACACACGATGGCAAGTGAAAGACCTATGCACAGAATGTACGATCAATATCATCCTCTTGGAGTAGTCGCAACAATTTCTGCTTTCAATTTTCCGGTTGCAGTTTGGTCTTGGAATGCAATGCTTGCGACTGTTTGCGGCGATTCTAATTTGTGGAAACCATCATCAAAAGTTCCTCTATCTGCAATAGCAACTCAAAATATTATCGCACAGGTTGTTAAGGAAAATAATTTGCCGGAAGGCTTATTTAATCTCATTATTGGCAGAGGCGCAACAATTGGCGAAAAATTATTGAATGATAAAAGGATTCCATTAATTTCGGTTACCGGTTCAACAAAAGTCGGTAGGCATGCTGGCGAAGTTGTACAGCGTAGATTTGGACGCACAATTCTTGAACTTGGCGGAAACAATGCAATCATAATGACTCCCGACGCTGACTTAAAAATGGCGATGCCCGCTGTAGTGTTTGGCGCTGTTGGTACTGCAGGGCAAAGATGCACAAGCACACGTCGTTTGATTGTTCATGAATCAATTTACGACAAAGTAAAAGATTCGTTGGTCAAAGCTTACAGTGGATTAAAAATTGGAGATCCATTAAATGAAAAAAATCATGTAGGTCCTTTGATAGATAAATATGCGGTTACCGCTTTTCAAAAAGCTCTTAAAGAAGTAAAAGAAGCCGGTGGCAAAGTAATATATGGCGGTGAAAATTTAAGCGGCGAATCGTACGGATCAGGATGTTACGTTCAGCCTGCAATTGTAGAAGCTGAAAATAATTACCCGATCGTTCAAGAGGAAACTTTTGCCCCGATATTATATTTGATTAAATATAGGGGCACTGTAACAAATGCAATTGCTCTGCAAAATGGTGTTGTGCAGGGGTTATCATCATCTATATTTACAAATAACATGCGAGAAGCTGAAGAATTTTTATCTGCAGCCGGCTCCGATTGCGGAATAGCAAATGTAAATATTGGTACATCAGGCGCTGAGATAGGCGGTGCGTTTGGAGGCGAAAAAGAAACCGGCGGCGGACGCGAATCCGGTTCTGAGGCATGGAAACTTTACATGCGCCTGCAAACAAATACAATAAATTATGGAACTCAATTACCCCTTGCACAGGGAATCAAGTTTGACATTTAAGAACCGGTTAATTTTTTATTTAGAGATGACATCTTTCTTAAAGATGTCATCTCTTGTCTTGTGTAAGATGACTTACTAACTCATGTTAAGCGGATTGGCGGCTGCCGGATGAAGTGATCTCAATTTTGAATTAAAAACAAAAGATTGCTTCACTCGAAGACTCGTTCGCAATGACACCAGAGAAAAGTCATTGCGATCCCGCATTGCGGGAGAAGCAATCTCAACAAATGAATCAGATTGCTTCACTCGAAGATCCGTTAGCTAACGGACAATGACTTTTTTAACTTTTGGGACAGCCTCAACAAAATTTAAATAGCATATTGCGTAAGATGACTTATTAATTTTTAACCAACAGATAGTTTTATTAAATCGATCAATATATGTCCTGCCTCGTTTAACAAAAAATCATCTTTCTCATCTGCCGGAGGAATTTTTTCTCCTTTATCTAATAGTTTTATTCCTTTAATTTTCCGGCGCTCATTTTCCCGCTGAAATCTATTTTCTTCAAGATCCTCTTTTTCTTTTTTACGAACTTCTTCATTCAGCGAAATAGTCTTTTTTTCCCGCTGCTCTTTATATTCATTAATATCCTCAATCAAGTAACTATACTCGGCGCTTTGCGCCATCCTTTGATTATGATTATTTAAAAGAACTTGTAATAAATTTTCAATTTGACCGGCAAGTTTATAATCGGCAGCGGCTATTTGGTCCCATGGCAGCGCATTGGGTTGAGCGCTTTCGCCAAACTCTTTCGCATCGAAGGCGCTTGGAAATTCTATATGTGGAACAACGCCAAGATGCTGTGTGCTTCCGCCGGTAATTCTATAATATTTTGCAATTGTTAATTTAACCTGTCCCATCTTTTGATCGTTCCGGCGCATCAACCTATTCAAGTCAATTAAATTTTGGACGGTGCCCTTACCGAAAGTTTGTTCTCCAATAATAATTCCGCGCTGATAATCCTGTATTGCTCCGGCAAAAATTTCTGAAGCAGATGCGCTGAATCTATTCACAAGAACCGCGAGCGGACCGCTGTATACTTCATCCGGGTCCGGGTCATCAGCAACATCAACAACGCCGTCCGAATTTTTTACTTGCACTACGGGTCCATCTTTAATAAATAAACCGGTAAGTTCGATTGCTTCGTTTAAAGAACCGCCACCGTTATTTCTTAAGTCAATAATAACTCCGTCAACTTTTTCTTCTTTTAATTCTTTTAAAAGTTTTCGAACATCGCCGGTTGTTGTTTTAAAATCTTTTAAGCCTTTCTGCTGACCTTCGTAATCAAGATAAAATGCCGGAATTGAAATTACACCCAGACTGTAATTCACGCTTCTATTTTCAATGTTAATTATCTCTTTTTTGGCTGACTGTTCTTCAAGTTTTATTCTCTCCCGTACAATTATAATTTCTTTTGGAACTGCATTTACACCGTCGGCAGCAGGGAGTATCTGCAGACGCACAGTTGTTCCCTTTTTTCCTCTTATCAAGCTAACTACATCATTAATTTTTTTACCGATGACATCCGCCATTTCGCCATCCTCGCCCTGTGCAACGCCTATTATTCTGTCGTCTCTTTTCAATTCTCCAGCTTTGTGCGCCGGTCCGCCGACAATAATTTCCGCAACTTTTGTATACTCGTCTTCAGTCTGTAACTGTGCGCCGATTCCTTCGAGCGAGCGGGTCATATCGATCTTAAAATTATCTGAAGTAATTGGAGATAAATAATTACTATGCGGGTCAATCGATTCCGTATAAGCATTCATTACAAGCTGGAAAACATCTTCACTGTTATATTGAATAATTGTTCTCTCAAAATTCTGATATCGTTTTTTAAGATTAGAAGCAATTTTATCCCAGGTTTCACCGTTAAGTTTTCTTGAGAGCGCATCATTTTTTATTCTCTTTCGCCAGAGTTCATTTAATTCTGCATTGTCAGCAGCCCAGGTAGAATTTTCCCGATCGACTATGAGAACTTCATCTTGTGTATAATCGAATTCGTTATCGAGAAGCTTGTCAATAAATTTTATTCTTTCACGAAGTCTGTCTCTAAAGAGATTGAAAATTTTATAAGCTGGTTCGAGATTACCCTCGTTAATGTTATCATCAAAACTATAGCGGTATTTTTCGAGGTCATTTATATCCGAGGCGGTAAAATAACTTTTAGCGCCGTCAAGAGTTTTTAAGTAACGGTCAAATATTACGCCTGATAGTGAGTCATCCAATTTAAATTTTTGATAATGATATCTCGACAAAATGGTGCTAATTAATTGCTCCTCTTGTGAATGGTAGGGAAGAGGCTCAAGTGTTTTTACTGAATCTGGCAGAAGTTCTGCGCTTGTAATTTTCCCGGATGACGTTGCAAGAAAAAAACTAACCGCAGTTAGCAATACAAGCGCAATGATAAATTTTTTCATTTAAAATCCTTAATTCTCAATGGGTTATTAAATTATATATTGATAATGTGTAATCGTAAATAGGTTTCGTTACTTTAATGCGGACAAATATATAATATTTAAGAGTGGAATAAAACGGTAAAAAAATCATTGTAAATAATTAGTGATTAAAGATCGTATTATTATTTGCAATTGATTAGTTTAAAGAAGTTGTTGTTTCAAAAAAAGGTATGATGATGAAAAAAATATTATTACTTCTTCTAATCTTTTGCGCAATAGCCACGGCGCAGGAAATTCCTAAAAATAAATACGGACTGCAGGTAATTGAAAACATTGAAATCTACAAAAAGTTGATTGCAGAGGACAGCAGTAAGGCGCTGATAGATCTCGAAAAATTTATTCCGGGAATTAAACTCGACATCCGCTATGCAACAGAAAATAATTTTACCGGGCAAAAAGTTTACACTCTTGCAAAGGCTTTTGTGCGTTTGCCTGTTGCAGAAGCTCTGAAGTTAATTCAGAATAAATTAATGAAGGATGGATTTGAGTTAAAAATATTTGATGCATACCGTCCATACGAGGCGACAGCGCTTTTTTATAAAATTTATAAAGACACAAATTTTGTCGCTTCGGTTTGGACGGGCTCTCGGCATAACCGCGGCTGTGCAATTGATTTAACAATTGTTCAAAGTGCAACCGGCAAGGAATTAAACATGCCGACACCCTACGATGACTTCACAGAAAAAGCCCAACCATACTATAAAGATTTACCGGATGATGTAATTAAAAATCGCGATTATTTAATTAAGGTTATGGAACAGCACGGATTCAAAGTTATCAATTCTGAATGGTGGCATTTTGATTTTAACGATTGGAAAAATTTTGAGTTAATGAATATTAGCTTTGAGGAGTTGATGAAATAATAAAACCGCTCCAAATATGGAGCGGGATTGTGAATTATTCCTCCACAGTTCGGGCAAAAATGTAATCTACATTTTTTAACATCTGTTTGTTGTTGAATATGTTTTCAAGTTCCGCGGATGATAAATATTTTTTCACTTCCGCGGATTTTAATAATTCATCTTTTAAGTTTTTTGATTTATCTCCCCAAACATCCATAGAGGGAGTTTGAACGATTCTGTAAGCATCTTCGCGTGATACTCCCTTATTAACAAGTTGAAGAAGAACCGTTTGTGAGAAGACCAATCCTCTCGTTAAGTTCAAATTGTTCAACATGTTTTCAGGATAGACAATTAAATATTTTATCAGCTTTGTCATCAAATCCAGCATATAATCGAGAAGTATGCAGCTATCCGGCACAATAATTCTTTCTACCGATGAATGAGAAATATCCCGTTCATGCCAGAGTGCAACGTTCTCGAGAGCAGCCATTGCATTTGCCCGCAGTACACGTGCTAATCCAGTAATACGTTCGCTTACAATCGGATTGCGTTTATGCGGCATCGCAGATGAACCTTTTTGTCCTTTCGAAAAATATTCCTCCGCTTCTAAAACTTCAGTTCTTTGGAGGTGTCGTATTTCAATTGCAATTTTTTCGAGAGTTGCGCCAATAATAGCAATCGTACTCATAAACTCTGCATGACGGTCGCGCTGGATGACCTGCGTAGAAACAGGTGCGGGTTTTAAACCCATTTGTTCGCAGACATATTTTTCAATCTCAGGAGAAAGATGTTCAAATGTTCCGACAGCGCCTGAAATTTGCCCAACGGAAATAGTATCAATAGCAGCTTCAAGTCTTTTTATATTTCTTTTTGTTTCTTCATACCACAAAGCTAACTTCAATCCCATAGTTGTAGGTTCTGCGTGTATGCCGTGCGATCGCCCAACACAAACCGTATGCTTGTGTTCTAATGCTCTTTCTTTTAACGCCGCCTTTAGTTCGATCAATCTTTTAAGCAGAAGTGCACCCGCAGTTTTCATCTGATAGGAAAGTGTTGTATCAAGTATATCTGAAGAAGTCATTCCATAATGGATATGTCTGGATTCGGGTCCAACATATTCTGCCACATTTGTAAGAAAAGCAATTACATCATGTTTCGTAGTTTCTTCAATTTCAAGAACACGATTTATATTGTAATTTGCTTTTTGTTTTATTACTTCAACATCACTTTCGGGAATTTCTCCCCGTTTACTTCTTGCTTCACATGCTAATATTTCAATTTTCAGCCATGTATCGTATTTGAATTTATCTTCCCAGATTTT
>MNYQ01000051.1 GCA_001873185.1 Ignavibacteria bacterium CG2_30_36_16
TCAATACGATGCATCTGCCCGAAGAACAAATTGCAATTGCAACCGGATCAGAAATCAATACGATGCATCTGCCCGAAGAACAAATTGCAATTGCAACCGGATCAGAAAGAGGAATTGAGGGAAAAGATTTATCTTCTGCCGATGAACCAATCAGATTTATAATTACAAAACAAGCACTCAAAGAAGGATGGGATTGTCCCTTTGCTTATGTTTTTTGTTCGGTGGCAAAAGTAAGTTCAAGCAAGGATGTGGAACAACTTTTAGGGCGTGTACTGCGTATGCCGAATGTTAAAAGAAAAGAGAGAACAGAACTAAACAAAGCGTATGCTTTTGTTTCATCAGACAACTTTTACAATACAGCAAAAAATCTTCAAGATTCGCTGATCTCTGCCGGTTTTACTGCGGCAGAAGCATCTGATTTAATTGAAGTGGCTCCCGCTCAGTTTATACTTGGAAAATTTTTCGGGAATATTCAAGTTGAAGTAACTAACCTGCCTGACATTACAAATTTAGAACACGGATTAAAAAAGAAAATTGAGATTGACCCGGAAACAAAATCGATTGTAATAAAAGAAGAAATAACCGAAGTAGAAAAAGATGCTATAAAAGATATACTTGTCGATAAAACTGATAAAGATAATTTAGAGAAGGTATATCAAGAAATAAAATCATTCATCGGTAAAACCGCATCACCGCAAAAACAAGGAAAAGTATTTTCAGTACCGCAACTGCTGATTAATTTTGATGGTGAGTTTAGAGTTTTTGATGAAGAAGTTCTGCTGCCTGCTGATTGGAATTTAGCGAAATGTAATAGGACTTTGACAGAGGAAGAATTCCCTGCCAAAGTTGACAGCGGAACAAAAGGTTTAATAGATATTGACGGCAAAGGTAATACGTATACTTATAATGCTTCTATAATTCAAGAAGAGTTATCTTCCCTAATTGTTTCAAGCACGATGGATAAAAACGGTTTAATTCAATGGCTTGTAAAAGAATGCCGGCATCAATCTATTCCTTATGCTCAAGTTATTGTTTTTATTTCATCAGCAGTTGATGAACTTATTGAAACACGAGCTTTGCAAATTGAACATCTTGTATTTATGCGGTTCAAATTAAAAGATTCGATTAAAAGAAAAATTTTAAATCTTTATCAAGAAGCTAAGAAAAAGGGGTATCAAGAATTATTATTTGTTCAAACCGGTGTTGTTAAGGAAGAACTAAGCCGATTTAAATTAGGTGAAGATTTTGTTTTTCCGAAATTATACCCGGCAAATGCTTATTACATTGGTTCATTCAGATTTTCAAAACATTTCCATTCTCAAATAGGGGATATGAATGATGAAGAAGCTGAATGTGCATTTAACATAGATACAAATCCCAATGTAGATTTTTGGATAAGAAACCTCGAACGCCAGGAACTTTATTCATTTAACTTGCAAACCTCTACGGATAAATTTTACCCCGATTTTATTGTAAAATTAATTGATGGTACTATCATTATAGTTGAATATAAAGGAAGCGATAGATACAATAACGATGATTCAAAAGAGAAGAGACAACTCGGAGATTTTTATGCCCGCTTTAGTGAAGGCAAGTGTCGTTTTATTATGCTAAACGGTAAAGATTGGCATGCACTTAATAATTATCTGAGCATTGGAACAGCGGTAAAGTATGATTAATTGAGAAATATGGGATAATGTTATAAAAATTAATGCCGAGATTAAGTCAAACAATGAACAGCCCACAAATGGCATGCTCTAAGATGGACCATGAATTGTACGGATTAAACGGATTTACGCGGAAGGGAAGTTTCATTTGGAAAATGATGGATGGCGGGTGAGAAAACTTTCGTGCTGTGAAAGATAGTGAGTCTGTTTGGCTTTATGACAGCCGGAACACTCAGCCACCTGGCACGAAAGTAATGCAAGGTCATCGAGTTTTTTCCCGAATCCGACACATGACGGATGAGGGAAAAAGTATCGAGATGCCCGGGAGTGAAGAGATTCTGTGGATCCCGGTGGCTTCGATACATTCCGGCTGAGATAGATTTTTTGTTTACTCGGCAACGTGGCAGCCGGAACACTCAGCCGCCGGACGGCGCTGAGCGAAAAAATCATCGTGTACGATGATTGAGAAGCAGAGTTTTGAAATTAGAAATAAAAAGAAATAGGAATGTAGCTATTTAACTGCATGCATGTCTATAGTATTGTCATGTATCCGTTAGCCAATCCGTTAGCCAACGGATTTTTTATGTCAAGATATTTATGTGTTTACAATTTTTAATTTTAATCCGTTAGCTAACGGACGGCTTGCCGCGCTATGCCATTTAATGCGTTTATTAAAAGGCTAAAATATTTTGTTATCATTAATAACGCTTGATATAAAAGTTGTAGGTAAAATTGATGGAACTACCTGCCAATAATAAACTGTGAAAGAAAATTTTACCCAACGGTGAAAATGGGGTTAAATTGTTTTTGTTTAATTATTAAATTAACTTTCAGATGAAATTTTATTAATATGGATAAGCAATTGGAAGAACAGAATAAACAGGAAAATCAGCGTCCGAATGAAGTAAAAAATGAGAGCAACGGTGGGCATAGCGAAGAGAACAAAAGATATCCGCAGCGTAAATATTTTAACCAAAGAAGACCAAGACAGCAGCAGTACAATAATAATAGAGGTGAATCGGGAAGACAGAAGCCAAGCTCATTTAAGAAAATTTCTGTTGTAGTACCTCTTTATAACGAAGAAGAATCTCTCAATCCTCTTGCTAACGAAATAAGACGGGCATTAAGACCGCTCAACATTGCTTTTGAAGTAATTTTTGTTGACGACGGAAGTAAAGACAACAGTTTAAAAAATATTAAAGAACTATGCCGTCAGGATAAACGATTTCATTATTTAAGCTTTAGAAAAAATTATGGTAAGTCTGCCGCTTTGCAGGTGGGATTTAATAACGTTACCGGCGACGTTGTTATTACTATGGATTCCGATCTTCAGGACGATCCGAACGAAATTCCAAATCTTATAAAAAAATTAGATGAAGGTTACGACCTTGTTTCCGGTTGGAAAAAACAACGCCACGATCCTTTCATAAAAAAACATTCATCCAAATTTTTCAACTTTATAACAAGACTTATGAGCGGCATAAAAATTCACGATTTCAACTGCGGGTTAAAAGCCTACCGCCGCGAAGTTGTTGAAAATATAAAAGTGTATGGTGAACTGCATCGTTACATGCCCGTGCTTGCAGACTGGCAGGGCTTTACCATAAGCGAAATCCCTGTAAAGCATCATCCAAGACGATATGGCGTTACTAAATTCGGAATTTCAAGATTCTTCAAAGGCTTCCTCGATCTGATTACCGTAATGTTTGCAACACGTTATATTAAACGCCCGATGCATTTTTTTGGATTTCTCGGCGCATTATCTTTTATAGTCGGTTTAATTGTGAATGGTTACTTAAGTTATTTATGGATAATGGGACAACCGCTAAGCAACCGACCAATGTTATTTCTCGGTATGCTTCTAATTATTGTAGGCGTTCAATTCTTTTCGGTTGGTCTTTTAGGCGAGATGCTCGTTAAAAATTTCAATGATGAAAAAGAGTATGTTATTAAAGATAAAGGGTGATTCTTAAATTAACATTTACGCAAACGAAATTAGATTACTGTTCATCGAAAAATATTTCTAATCAATCTCATCTAATATCTAAAAAGGAATATGTACTACGATCCTATTAAAAATGTTTTTGCTTCTGTTATAAAAAAAGCGCCTTATTTAAGGGTGCTGTTTTATAAAACTATAGATCTGATGTTTTTAAGATCGTGGTATGTTAGAAGAGAACTGCGAATAATTAGAAAAGAATTCGGAAGCCGCTCTATTGAAATTTATGATGCCGGTACCGGTTACGCTCAATACAGCTATTTTATGGCGAAACATCTTAATCCTTGTAATGTGCTTGCGGTGGATGTTAAGAGAGAGTGGATTGAGGATGCCTCCATTTTTTTTAATCAGCAAAATATAAAACATGTAAAGTTTGCGGTTGAAGACCTGACGCGGATAAACTACAAATCGCATTTCGATCTAATCATCTGTGTTGATGTAATGGAACATATTGAAGATGATGTCCTGGTTTTTTCAAATTATTTTAATGCGCTAAAACCGGGTGGTTATCTATTAATAAATACCCCCTCTATTTTCGGCGGCAGCGATGTGCACGATGACGATGAAGAAAGTTTTATTGGCGAGCATGCGCGCGACGGATATTCTCACCATGATTTAACAAACAAACTTGTTCCTCTTGGGTTTAAAGTTCATCAATATAAATATACTTATGGTTTTTGGGGCGATAAAGCCTGGAGGCTTGGTATAAAGTATCCTATGCAGTTACTCAATTTTTCCAAATTACTTTTTCTAATACTTCCGTTATATTATCTTATTACTTTTCCCGTTACATTTTTAATGATGTATTTTGATTTTATTTCTAATAACAAAATTGGATCGGGAATAAATTTTATCGCCCGTAAACCATAGTGCGGCAAGCCGCAATTAAAAATGTACAATGCACAATGTAAAATGTAAAATTAAAAATTGTAAACACTGAGTTAGCTTTCAGCGTTCAGTAAAAAAAAGAAAAATTGCAAACACATAAATATTTTGACATAAAAAATCCGTTGGCTAACGGATTAGCTAACGGATGAATTATGAATTAAACGCAAAAGAATTTATATAATTTATGAGTCTAGTCTAAAAAGATATTTCCCGTCATTGCGAACGAGTCCTCGAGTGAAGCAATCTTTTGATTTTGCGCTAAATTTGGCAGATTGCTTCTCCGTTAGCTAACGGAAACGGAAACTGTAACGGACTAATGAACTAACGGATACATGTTAATACTATAAATAAAGTTTTATCTTTCGGAGAAAAAATGGCTAAAGTAAAAAGACAAACAAGGACTTCAGCTCGCGCTGTTCAAAGTAAAACCGGCTTCAACCTTGATAAATATATTCCACCGAAATATCAAGCGCCTCTTTTACTTGTTGTGATATTTCTAATTTTTCTCATCTATTTTGCCCCGCTTTATTTTGGCGGAAAAACTTTTCAGTCGGGTGATATTTTAACAAGCAAAAGTATGGAGACATACCTTGAAGCTGACTCTGAAGGATTTACACTCTGGAATCCTTATGTGTTTTGTGGAATGCCTTCGTACGCCCTCTCTATCGGGTTCAAATGGTTTAATATGCTCTATGTAGTTGTGAGCGGCGCAAGATCAATTTTTGAATCTGTGTTTACGGCTGATTATGCAAAATGGACTTTCTATCTGCTGCTGCTTTCTTACACAATGTTCTTCTTCATGAAAGACAGGACGAAAAATAATCTTGTTGCATTATTTTCCGCTTTGATGACGTCTTTCTCAACCGGGATTATCGTTTTTCTTTATATCGGTCACGTTACAAAACTAACTTCGCTTTGTATGTATCCGCTGATTTTTCTTTTGCTGCTCAAACTTCAAAAGAAAATTACTTTCTTCGACGTTATGCTTCTCATTGTAACTCTCTACATTTTTATTATGGGATGGCATGTGCAGATTATATTTTATACCCTGCTTTCGATTGCAATATTTTACCTCTTCTATTTAATAAAATATTTAAAAGAGAAAGAATCTGCGCAAGTAAAACAGTTATTAAAAACCGCCGGCATACTAGCTGCTTCGCTTGTAATTGCTCTGTTGATTCAACTTGATAGCTTTACACAAGTTTGGGAATATTCTCCATATTCAACACGCGGAACAAAAAGCATATTGGAAGAATCTTCAGGCGCCTCGGTTAAAAGCGAATCTGATTTTTATCAATACGCAACCAACTGGTCTTTTTCACCCGGCGAGGTTATGACGTTTATTATTCCTTCGTATTACGGATTTGGTAAATCCACTTACAAAGGTACATTAACTGAAGGAAGAGAAGTTGAAGTAAATACTTACTTCGGGCAAATGATGTTTGTTGATGTTGCAATGTACATGGGCGTTATTGTTTTCTTCCTCGGATTGTTTTCTATCTACGTAAACTGGAAAGAACCGTTTGTTAAGTTCTTAACTATTCTTTCTGCATTTGCACTGCTTGTTAGTTTCGGCAGAAATTTTTCGGTGGTTTACGACTTGATGTTTCATTACTTCCCATTCTTCGATAAATTCAGAGTTCCCTCAATGATACTCGTTTTATTGCAGCTTAGTTTTCCAATGCTTGCAGGTTTCGGCATCTGGAAAATTGTTCAAGCCGGGAAAGACAGAAATGAACAAATAACTAAAATTGTACAATACATTACTATACTGTTAGGCGGAGTGTTCGTTCTTGCAATTGTGCTCGGCTCGCCTATACGTGAATGGTTCGTTGGAAGGGTGGCAGCATCAGGACAAAAAGGGGAGCAGCTAAAACTTCTATATGATTATATGGCAGATATGTTTATAACTGATTTTAGGCTGGCGTTCTTTTTCGGGTTTGCAGTTTTTGCTTTGTCGTTAATATACTTAAAAGGGAAAATCACTTCATCTTTGTTAGTGCTGGCAATTATTATTCTATCTCTAATTGATCTTTTCCGCATTAACAGCCGGGGAGAAACATATACAGAGGTTAACCAGATAAATCAGATATTTAATAAACCTGATTATATTAGCGTTATAGAAAACCAAAACGATCCCTCCATTTACCGGCTTATTAATCTCAAGCAGGATGGTTCAATTGGATCATTAAATCAAAACTCAAACTTTCATGCCTATTTTTTAAAACAGGATATGTACGGTTACTCCGGTATTAAACCGCGCGGTTATCAGGACATTATGGATATTGTTGGCAGCCCGGCAAATCCAACTTTATGGCGGATGCTTAATGTAAAATATATTGTGCTCGATAAACAGTACGCCATGCAGGGTTTAAAAATCATTAATGCCGCTGAAGGAACAGTTGTTTATGAAAATACACAAGCTTTGCCCCGCGCTTATTTTGTTGATAGGATTGAAACAAAACCTGCACTCGCTATTTTAAATAATATTAAGAATAACGCTTTCGATCCGAAACAGATTGCCTATGTTGAGAAAGAGGAGTTACATATAGAAGCGCCCGACAGCACTGCAAATGTAAAAATTCTTAATTATGGTGATGAACATATTTTGATTCAGGTAAACGCAAGCGGGAATAATTTTTTATTCCTCGGCGACACTTATATACCTGTTGGATGGAAAGCATTTATAGACGGCAAAGAAACAACCATCTACCGCACCAACCATAACTTTAGAGGCATTGTTGTTCCAATTGGCGCACATAAAATAGAATTTGTTTACGAGCCTGAATCTTTTGTGATTTCAAAATACATAGTACTTACTTTAAGCAGCTTAACTCTTGTTGGATTAGTTTTAGGTTTTTTCATGAACCGAAAAAAAGCTAAGACGGAACCGGCAACATCGGAAGCATAACAATTGCAAGAGCAGGAACAAATAAATACAAAAATAAATTTCGGGTCAGCCTCGTTCAAAAAATACTTTGCTAACACCGGCTGGATGTTTGGCGAAAAAATTGTAAGAC
>MNYQ01000179.1 GCA_001873185.1 Ignavibacteria bacterium CG2_30_36_16
AGAAATATGTTGGTGTTTAGCGCAAATAAAAATTAATCTGCCGGTTAACTAACCTGCGGATTACATTAGAGTTTCTGCAAAATAAATTTTTCAGGTTAATGTCATTTCGACCGAAGGGAGAAATCTCATGTTCTTAAGAGATTTCTCAGTCTCCCAAAGGGATGCCTTTGGCAGAAGACTCCTTCGAAATGACAGAGGAGCTATTTTGCAGAAACTCTAATATTTTGAATCATACTCCAACACAGCGGGATCTATTTCCGATCATATTCATCGAATGACTGTAATATTTTGAAGGAGTAATTATGGCAGTCAAATCTGCATATATAAAACAAATAAACGGAATTACTTTTGCCGGCAAAACCGATTCGAATCATTGGATAACGATGGATGGTCCGAAAGAGTCTGGCGGAAGCGATGCAGGTATTCGTCCAAAAGAATTAATATTGCTTGCGCTCGGCGGGTGCACAAGCAGCGATGTTGTTAGTATACTCAATAAAAAACGGGTGAAGTTTGACGGCTACGAAATCAACATTACTTCGGAAACTTCCGACAGCCATCCGCAAGTATTCACAAAAATAAATTTGGAATATGTTTTCTACGGAAATCAAATGGACCCAAAGAATGTAGAGCGCGCAATTGAGTTATCGCTTACGAAATATTGTGGAGTTACCGCAATGCTGGAAAAAGCCTGCGGGATAAGCCATACTTATAGAATTGTAACGACCGAAGAAAAAGAATAAACTTCATCCGAAACCAAATGGCGCTGTTGACAAAAATAAAATTCTTTTCATTTAAAAAATATTGCGGCTCGACAATGCAAAAAAAAAGCCGCCCGTTTTTTATCCGTTAGCTAACGGACGGCTTTAAGAATAAACAGAACTTAAAGGAAACTTACTTGAGAAGCATCATCTTTTTAACATTACTGAACTTCTTCGAACCATCTAACGATTGGGCTTCAATTGAATAGATATAAACACCCGAAGCAAGTCTGCCGGCATTAAACTGCACGTCGTGTATACCTACAGTGTTAACTGTGTTTACAAGCTCTTCAACAAGCTCACCGGTCATACTGTAAATTTTTACTTTAACATTACTATCAAATGGTAAAGCGTACTTTAAAGTAGTTGACGGGTTAAATGGATTAGGATAATTTTGGTAAAGAGTATACTCTTTAGGTGTAAAATCAACATCAACAGAAACTACTTTTGAATAAGTATATGTTCCGTCGTAATCGATTTGTCTTAACCTGTACTCAATCGTTCCTTTGTGTGATTTAAATTTGAAATCATCAACAAAAGTATAATCTGTTTTTTCGAGAGTTGTACCCTGACCTTTAACATAGGAAAGTTTTTCCCATTTATCATTCAGCTTGCGTTCAACATCAAAACCACTGTTGTTCTTTTCGGTTGCTGTAGACCAGTTGATGTTAACCGCTTGCTCACCAATTTCGGCAACAAACGATGTTAATTCAACCGGGATCAACGTCATGATTATTGCCAAATTGCTGTAAGGTGAAGACAAAGTTGTTTTAACAGCTTTAATACGATAAGTGTACAAGGTAGTATCCTGAACAAGTGTATCGGTAAATGCTACAGAGTTAGCTGCAAGATTTGCAATAACTCCAAAAGCATTGGTACTTAAAGAATCACCGAGTTTACGTTCGAGAACAAAACCGGTTTCATCCGAAGTATTGTCTGTCCAACTTAAGTTTATTTTTTTAATCTGGTTTGTTATTGCCATCAGGTTGGATGGAGCAGCAAGCGGCGAAAATCCGTTAAATTCATCTGCTCCTATATCAGGATTAGATGCACTTCTTGGTTCAGCATCAATATCTGTACTAATACCTGCAACAGGTATACCTGCAGATTCGAGCGGAGTAGCAGTATTATCCGGAATATGGAAATCTATTGCTGAAGTAAACGGCGCACTTACATTAACAGAATTCAAATCTTTTCCGGTGGTATCTTGCCATGCCGAAAATGTTTGAAGTGCCTGACTAAGGTAATAACCAACTTTAGCGGTTGCACCGGAAGTATAAAGATCATTATAATCTGATGTCAATGTACCTCCTGCAACGTACAATGCATATGCTGCGGCAGCATCATTTTCATTTATTACAATGTTGTTCTTTAAGTTAACGTTTGCAGTACCACCCATGCGAACACCGGTTAGTCTTGCTGACGTTGGTTTATTTATATTATTCAATACAATAGTATTGAACGAAACATTTGCCTGCGGAATATTATCCTGGAATGATATAACATCAACACTGGCAGGAACACCTGTACCGTTATGCTGGAAGTTTCCGCCGAGGAAGTTATTGTAAATATTCATTACAACACCAGCTTGTCCGGTTAACGTTCCAATTCCGTATACACCGTTTGTTGCCGTTGTAGCCGTAATAAGTGTTTGAAGTTTATTTCCGTAGATATTAAAAGTTCCGTTGTATGTGTTAAATAAAATACCCCATATAACATTGCCCGAAGCAGGAGCATATGGAGATTGAATTATGTTCGAACTAACTTCAGAAACAGTACCTGCAGCACCTCCATAGAAGAAGTATACAGGTCGCATGGTTCCATAAAGTTGATTGTTTCTTATATACGTTTTGGATGCATATAAAGAAGAACCGCTTGAACCGGTAATACTTATGGCATATGCAGGTGCATAAGTCATATCACCGATCTGGCAGTTTTCAATAATAAGGCTGTCGATCACCCCGCTTGCCTGACCATTACCGTAAATACCACGTGTAGTAGTAAGCGCCGGGTTCATCGTATTGTATTTAATATTTAAATTTTTGAAAACGATATTATCTGTGTTTCCAAAGAGTGTTACAGCTATTCTTCCGTTTAAGCTGTCATTCATGCTGATGGTTAGGTCGCGGGTTAAGCCTGCTTCAGTATTACTTCCGTCAAAGGTAATAAAGCTTGCGCCGTTAAAACCTATGCCTGAATACTGGCTTGCGCCTGATGTACTAACACAACCACTGATAGAAATAACCGGAGTTTTAGCCGGGGCTGGTTTGATGATTAGGTTATTAGTTTCTGTTAAATCATTTCTTGAGATAATGAGATTTGCACCTGTTTCGGTTAAATTATCATCAATTAAAAATCTAACCTGACCGGAAACACCATAATTATTTAGAGCAGTTATTGCACTTTCGAGAGTTGCAAATCCCTGAGGATTAGCACCCTTCGGTATGTAATAATCACCATTTAAAATATTTAATGGGTTAACTCCACTAAACTCATCAGCACCAAGGTCTGGTGTTGAGGTGTTACGAATTTCATCATCTATATCTATTGTAATTCCTGCAATAGGTATACCGGCAGATTCAATCGTTGTAACTGTGCTTGCCGGAATGTGCAAATCAGTTATAGAAGAAAATGGAGGAAGCACATTTATTGAATTGCTGTCTTTACCTGAAGCAGTAATCCAATCTGCAAGTGTAGTTTGATCAGTACTGCTCCAGTAGCCGGTGAAACCACCTGTTCCATTTGCGAACAGATCATTATAATCCATAACAAACGGCTCAGTGATGTTGTTAGCATAAGCAGCATAATGTTTACCGGTTCCCGAAATATTCGAACGGGCATTAAAGAATATGTTATTGAATACATTAATACCGGAAGAAGCATCACGTTTTGCAAATGCAGCAGTTGTTCCGCCCGTTACGTCTGTTCCACCGATGTAAACGGAGTTGTAATATACATCTAAAGTATTTGAACTATATCCCCAATAATCAATTCCTCTAATCGTTCCGGCAGTCATGTTAGTTGTGGAAGATAGAGAAATAAAATTATTTCTTACTACTACACTTGAACTTGTGGTGTTACCCGGGTAGTATATAGCGGTAACAGTAGATGGGCTTGTTGAAGCTAAATCAATAAATTTTGAATTTTGAATTATCAATCCATCTGATCGGCTGATATAAGCACCATACACTGTCGTTTTAGTAGTTGGCGAAGTCATATAAACTTCGCAACCGCTTACAAGCGTATTGGTTGTTGGTGCACCCTGCAGTCTAAATCCATAATCTGCAAAGTCGTAAACTTCTAAATTTTTGAATTGATTGCCGGTTCCAGTATTGGTTGAGAAGAAATAAACACCAACACCCGGTCTTACGGAAACAGTATCTATATTTTTTACAGTACAGTTTTCAACGAGGTTATTATCACTTGCAAACGGACCTGAACCAAACAGTAGAGTTCCGGAACCTGTTGAAGTGTTTTGGCTTTCCATAACAACGTTTTTAATTATGTTATCATGTGCATCTCCCCAAAAATGAATTGCAGGAAATGTGCCCGTAGCTAAACCAACAACTTTAAGATCTTTTGTTGCACCACCTACAGTATTAGATCCATCAATCACAACGAATCTGCCATAACCAAGACGAAGAGTTGCACCTGTTTGTGCAGCATCTCCCGGTATTTCTGCTACAACACCGACAGCAGGTTTTATTGTTACAGTATTTGTTTCGCTTGCACCTGCATAATCATAAATGTCTATCGGGTAAGTTTCATTTGGATAGTATGAATCGACTAAACTAAATGTAACCGGTCCTGATACACCGCGAAGATTAAGATCATTTATAGCCGCAGTAAGTGTAGGGTAAACACCGCGCGATTCCGGTGATCTGAAGAAATTGGTATCAAACGGTTTTCCGTTCTCCATCAAATCTTTATATGTTTCTTTAACAGTTATAACTCTCGGGGAGTTGTCAATTTTTTTAGAAACATTTTTATCATCCAAAGGTTTGTTAAAATCTTCAACTGCATCAATACCGTTTATGTTCTTCTGAACTGTTCTTGTTCGGGTTTCAAAATAAACATTCTTACCTGTCATTTGTTTGAAAGCAGTTAAACCGACAGTATAAGTTCCTGAAAGTGGAAGATCAACAATTCTATAGTAATTCGGATTTGCCGGTGCTGTAGTGCCGGGAGGATTGCTGCCTGAGCCGCCGCCCGGGTTTGTTCCGGCATTACCGTTTACATCCTGCGCTGCAACGTAATAAACTATACTATCATCAATAGCAACACCGCCTATGAGTGTATTATTTATAGTAAATGTATAATCATCTCCGTTTATTACCGGTAAAGCATCAAATTGATAGACTACATCATTTATTTTTTTATAATACAATCTTGGTCCATTTGCCCCGGTTGTAACTCCGCTTACATCAGTTATAGTTGCAGTAAGAGTGCGGTTGGTTAATGAAGATGTATAGTCAAGCGGAGTATAAGTAATCAGAGGAGGTGAAAGATCGACGCCTACTCCGGCAAACTCATCTGCACCAATATCCGGGGTAGTTGCATTTCTAACATCACCGTCAAAGTCATTTGTAACAGCAATAGGTGTAGAAACATCTATACCACCGCTTTCTAATTGAGTTGGGGTTGCACTATTTAAATGCAGATTGTATGGAGCAACAGTGGAATTAATAAAAGGTGCATTCTCACTAACTGATGCAGCATCAATAGGCGTTACTCTTGTCTTATAATCTGCAATTGTTTGATCGGAATTTGTTCCGTCGTAGAAAATTAAATTTGAAGCCGATGGGACACCGGCATAATAACAGTTATTATTTGTAGCTGCATTTAAGTTTGTTAATGTAGTAGAACTTCTTCTATATGCAGCCGCAACACCGGTTCCGGCAGGGGTTGATTTGTTTACAACAATGTTATTACGCATATCGAGCGAAGCCGAAGTTGCAGTAGCACTTGATGTTGCAAAAATACCACTGGTGCCGAAATTCGTTCCGGTAGAAGTTGCATTCAGAAATATTGAGTTGTAGTACAATCCGATATTTGATGAAGCTGTTGTACTCGTTATTCCAATTCCTCTAACACCGTCAGCACTGGCTGATGTTGGTGCTTGCAGATCGGAAATAAAGTTATTGTAGAAATAACTATTGGTTGAACCACTGACATAAATACCGGTTACAGTTCCTACGGTAGTTCCCGTTGAGGATGAAGATAAATTATAAATATTATTTTCATAAACAGAAACATTACCGCTTCCGCTGCTGATACCGTAAACATTACCACCACCGGACACGTTGTACACACTGTTATCATAAATATTGCCGGAAGCTAAAGTACGATGTATGCCATACTTTATTCCTGTTCCGCCAACAATATCATTTATAGTGTTGGAATAAATATTATGTGTATGTGAAGACCCTGTTGTAGATAATATTCCATAAAATGTTGCACTGCCTGCTAAGTTAATGTTTGAAAATGTATTGTTAAAAATATTTTCTATACCGGTTGGGGAACCATTATTGTAATAACAATAGAATGTACCCGAGGCACCGGTTCTATCTATTATTCCGCTCGTAGTATTTCCGGATATAGTAACGTCATTTGTGGAATTACTTGAGTAAATTAAATAAACTGTTCCGGTTGAGGTTATTGTGCTGGATCCAAATGTATTATTATTAAATACATTGGAGGTAACAGTATTGGAAGAATAAATATAATAGGTGCCGGAAGAAGCAGAAGAATTAGAAAGACTAATATTGTTGTTACTTCCAATTACAGCGCCTTCAATACCGCTTGAATAAAATGTACCATACAATGTGGACGCATGCGGTGTTCCGCCAGCGCCTGTATTATTAATTATGTTATACTCTGCGGTTGGATTATTTACATAAATAAAATAAATACCATAAGTAGAAGTATTAGATCCGCCGCCGAAGTTTTGAATTGAATTTCCGGCTCCGTTTTGTCCTACCGTAATATTAACATCTTTAAAACCTGAAGCAGAAGAACCGCGTACATAAACACCCGCATGCACGTTTTGAATTGTGTTGCCGGTAATTAAGATGTCTGCATTTTTTCCTGCGTCATCGGTTACAGTTACACCGACGCTAGAAGATAAAGATGTGGTACCGTTGCCTATGTAAATACCAACAACATAACCACTGGTTCCTTTGGTCATTGTGATTATAGAATTTTTTATAGTTACATTCTGGCAGCCGTCTGTTCCGCTGTTTTTATGCGTCATGTAACCATATTCAATTCCCTGATCGTCAGTTGAAATATCGATGCCATCAAAGGTGATATAATCAGTACCTTCTAACCGGATAACCGCATCACCAGCGGCTCCGAGCGAAGTTACCGTATTAGTTCCTGCGTCGGTTCGCCTCACCAAGGCATTAGGTCCGACGCCAACTTTTTGAAATACAATTGCATTACCTGCAACGCCGGTTGCAGTAATAATTATAGGTGCGGTAATCATTTCAGTATGGGCGGCTGCTACATTAAATGTAACTCCACCGGCACCCACACCCGAAGTATTCAAAGCGGTTACTGCGTCCTGTATGGTTGCATAATCGCCCGGAATATTTTTCGTTCCCGTTAATTGTGCAAAACCGGTTTGTACGGTTAACACAACTAAAAGAAAAACCAGGTAAAAAAGGCTTTTCCTGTTTTCGACACTGGGACACCCTGAGTGGCTTATAGATTAAATAATTTAGCTAAATATTTTTGTTCATCATTGAGCCATAATGTTTTTGAAATAGTTTTATCAGAATTAGGCACCTTAATTTTCACACAATATATTGTTTTAGCAATATCTATAGCTTTTTCGGGAGATAAAGAAGCTTTCTTTTCTTTAAGTTGTCTTTCTAATTCTTTATATA
>MNYQ01000085.1 GCA_001873185.1 Ignavibacteria bacterium CG2_30_36_16
TAGAGGAATAACCGGCGAGCTTTTTAAAGATCAATCATACGCAGTTGCTTTTTCTTTAAGCGCTTCTATAATCACCGCAATTACATTAATACCAATGCTCGCTTCCCGCGATAAAATTAAAATTGTTAAAGATATTAACCAGATGGAACAGAAGTATCTGCAGTTTAGGATAAACAGTGAAAACGGGAAGCTTAGAAAAATTATCTCTTATATAATACTTCCATTTACCGCTTTAATTAAGCTGCTGCTTTTCGCGGTCAACTATTTAATTTCTCAAACGGGTAGATTGTTCAATAAAGTATTTAAGAGATTCTTTGCGCGTGTTGATAAACAAATGGAAAAAGTGATCGAGAAATACGACAAGCTCCTTTTATGGTCGCTAAATAACCGTGTGAAAGTTATAATGTTTACTCTGTTTTTATTTGTATTAACAATTTTTGCCCTGCTTGATATGAAAAAGGAGTTTATTCCCGAAACGCCCGGGGATGAGTTTATAGTAGAAATTACTTTTCCGAAAGGAACATCTCTTGAAGGAAATGCGGCAGTCACTTCGGAAGTTGAAAAAGCAATATTGAATGTGAAAAATGTCCGTTATGTAATTGCAAATATAGGAAGAGTAAATGAATTCGATTTCTTAAACAGGGATCAAATTTCAATAGATAAAACAAACATAGTGGTTAAAATTGATTCTTATGAAAATTATTTTGCTGTGCAGGATGAGTTAAGAAAAATTTTTAATGCCGTTAAAGGAATTAGTTTTTCATTTAAGCAGGTTGAAAGCACTTTTACACAAATTATAAACCCTTCGAAAAATGATATTGTTATTAAGATAAAAAATAAAGATATTGATTTAGCTTTTGAAAGAGGTGAGACACTTGTCAGCGTTATCAATAAAAAGAATATTACAGGATTAAACGATTTGAGAATTGGCATAGAAAAAGGCGATCCCGAGTACCGGATTATTATCGACAGGGAAAAATGTATTGCTTACGGCATTCCGGTGGAAAACGTCTCTCAGCAAATCATAAATTTAGTTAAAGGAAACGAAGCCGCTTATTTTTCAGACTTTGATAGGAAAGTAGCTATCAACATTCGCTCTTTTGAGGATGAAAGAAACAGTATTGATAAAATAATATCCAATGATGTTGTATTTAACAAGCAGCGTATCCCGATACAAAATCTGATTGATTATAAATTAACAGAAAGCTATAACGAGATTTGGAGAGAAGATCAGTCGCGTGTTGTATACTTGTATGCTTCGTTAACTTCATCAGGCATTGAGGAAGTGACAAATGAAATAGAGAAGACGATTGCAGGGCTGCAAAAATATCCGGGCGAAAGTGTTTCTGTCAGCGGGGTAAATGAAGAAATTACTTCTTCTTTTAATCTTCTTTATATTGCACTAATTATATCCGTATTGTTAATGTATATGGTTCTTGCTTCGGAGTTCGAATCATTCCTGTTTCCGTTTATAATAATATTTTCAGTTCCGCTCGGCTTAATAGGAAGCATTTTAATTCTATACCTGGCAGGGGAGAGCTTAAGCATTATTTCAGTTATGGGTTTGATAATACTTGTAGGCATTGCAGATAATGACGCGGTGGTTAAGGTAGAGTTTATTATTAGAAAAAGAAAAGAAGGATTGCCGATTAAAGAAGCAATTCTTGCCGCAGGTAAAGAAAGGTTCAGACCAATAGTAATGAATACCTTTACGGTTGTATTTGGGTTAATGCCGATGATGATTGGAATCGGGGCTGCAACCCAGTTAAGAGTAGGTTTATCTATTGCTATTGCTGGAGGGCTTCTTTCTTCGACTTTTCTTACTTTAATTATTATTCCGGTACTGTACACATATATGGAGAAATACTCCAGGAAAAAATTGTAGCACAGACCGGCGGCTGCCGGTTTAGTCTGCGTTACAAAGTAGTTATAATTATTGTTCTTTAAACTTTTATAGAAAAATTTTCTAAAAAGAATATAACACAGACATGAAAGGACATTGAAGACAATTGAATTTTAAATTAAGTGCCGACGCTCAACTATGCGAAGGATTCGTATGGATGATGTATTTTTCCCTTCATTCAAATGAAGGAGAGGAATTATTATATTTGTAAAAATAAATAAATGAGTAAGAAATCGGAGTTAAATAATGGCGAATAAGACTAAATCAAACACGAGCCGAACCAAGTATATTACAGCAGCAGATGCACTTGCTTTATCAATACCCGAAAGAATCCAGCTTGTAGAAGAGATTTGGGATACGATAGCAAGTAAAACCGAAGCGATAGAAGTAACCGAAGAAGAAAAGAAAATAATAGATGAGAGACTTGAATCTTATTATCGAGATCCTGATTTAGGATCTTCCTGGGAGGAAGTTTATAATAGAATAGTGAAAAAAGTAAAGGGATGAAATATAAAATCACTATAAGACCGGAAGCTGAAAATGATATAGAAGAAGCATTTACTTGGTATGAAGATAAAAGGTTAGGTTTGGGATTTGATTTCCTTCTGCAAATAGATGCCGGAATAAGATTTATAGAAAGAGATCCGAATATTTATAAATCAGAATATAAAGGGACAAAAAAACATCTACTCAAAAGATTTCCTTATAAAATAATTTATATGGTAAAAGAAAGAGAAATAATTATTATTGCTGCAATTCATTCAAAAAGAAGTCATGCAGTAATAAAAAGACGATTCCATTAATTCGCTGACATAGTTGTTTTAGTATATGAAAATTAAAAAAATAAAAACAGCGGGGCTCGTGTGGCTGCAATAAAAATAAGTAAAAAAACGGCTTTCGTTCTTCTTCTACTAATTGCCGTGGTTGTTATTGTCTATGCATTTCTTCCTGCCTCCGGTAATGAAGAAACCGCAGTTGATGACTCCCGGATAAATTACGGTAAACTGAATGAAGTAATATTTAATGTTAGAACGGATATAGTTAAGAGAGGGAATTTAATTCTTTCAATATCCGGCAACGGGCTTGTAAAAGCCGGCAGAGAATTAGACCTCGTCTCTAATATTTCCGGATTTGTTGACAATGTTTTTATATATGAAGGGAAAAAAGTTAATAAAGGCGATCTTCTTATAAAGCTTGATGACAGCGAACAGAAAATTTCCTTAAGCGAATCGGAAGTTAACCTTACCAACGCTAAAATTGAATATGGTTTTTTAAGCAAGGAAATCCCGTCGGGTATGTCTCAGGTAAAAGCTGATTCGATAAGTGAACTCATAAAACAGCTCGATGAAAAATTTTCTCTCGGCGAAATAAATAAAAATAGTTATTTAAGCAAAAAAGAGGAGCTCGATCTTGCCCTAATTTTTACCGGCGCTAAAAGAGATGAAGTAATACTGAACAAAAGCGGATTAACAAATGCAATCAATGCTATGAATAAAGCAAAGCTTAATCTTGCTTATACCGAGATTAGGGCGCCTTTTTCAGGAGTTGTAGCCGACTTTAATTTAGTTGAAAGACAAAGAATAAATGCAGGCGAAAAAATTTTTAAGCTGCTCGACATTGATAAGTATAAAATTGAAGTCGGAGTAATTGAAAGCGAAATTGCAAATATTAAAAACAAAAGCGAGGTGGTTGTAAAATTGAACTCCCTTCCCGGTGCAATATTTAAGGGAAGAGTACTATATATAAATCCTCTTATAGATTCTGAAACAAAAACATGCAGGGTTACAATATTAGTTCCGAATAATGATTCGAGAGTAAAGCCAGGTATGTTCGCCAATGTTTTGATTGAAAACCAAATTTTAAAGGATAAATTATTAATACCGAAAGATGCTTTACTTGTACGCGATAAAAGAGATTTGGTTTTTGTAACCGACGGTGATCTTGCTAAATGGCATTATGTGGATATCGGTAATCAAAATGAAGAATATATAGAAATATTAAAAGGCGTTGAAGCCGGTGATTCCGTAATAGTTAATGGGCATTATAATCTTGCTCATGATGCAAAAATAAAAATTGTGAATTAATTATCTTTGAAAAAATTCTTTCACATATTTCTTTCCCGTCCGGTTACTTCGGGAATGATATTTCTTGTTATTCTTGTTCTAGGAATAGCTGCCTTATTTAATATAACTCTCGAAGTTTCACCTAATGTCGAATATCCGCGCCTCTCAATTTCCGCTTCATGGGGTGGAGTATCTTCTGAAGCTGTAGAAGCCTTTTTGACCTCTCCAATGGAAGCCGCTCTTTCTACCGTTAAAGGAGTAAAAAAAATATCTTCAACTTCGTATGAAGGGCGCTGCAATATAAATCTTGAGTTTCATCCTTCTACCGATATGGATTTTGCCCGCATCGAGATTAATGAAAAGCTCGGGGCATTAAAAACAGAGCTCCCTTACGGCATATCGAGACCAAGAATTTCTCCCTACATACCGAAAGATTTCATGGAGCTGCAAGGATTTTTAACATATACACTGGCGGCAAATTTAAGCTCAAATGAAATAAGAAAATTTGCGAAAGAAAATTTAGTTGCGCCTTTAATGGCAATAAAAGGTGTCTCTGATGTTGAAGTAAGCGGCGGGAATGAAAGAGAAATTACAATTACAATCGATTATGATAAAACCAAAGTTTTTAACATTTCAAATCAGGAAATATCGTCTGCAATTGACGGGGCTGAGGAAATTCTTGCTGCGGGAAATATTGAGAGGAAAAGTGGAAGAATATCCGTGCTCGTCAATAATAAAATTGATGCTGCAGCTTTTCTGAATTATCAGCCGATTAAATATCTTAAAGACGGTACGGTAATACGTTTAAAGGATATCGGTAAAATAATAGACGACTTCAGCGAAAGGACAAGCTATTACCGGATAAACGGCGAGGAAGCGGTCTTCCTAAGAATAAGTAAAGAGCCGGGGGCAAACACAGTTGAGACTGCCGATAAAGTTTTTGCAAAATTGAATGAACTGTCTAAAAGCTTTCCTGCTGATTTTCAGTTAAGAAAAGAAGTCGATAAAAGCGAAGATATCAGAAATGAATTAGGCGAGTTATTTTCAAGCGCCGGGTATTCTTTAGTAATGATACTTCTCCTTCTTTTGATAATATTTAAAAGATTGAATTATTCTTTAATTATAACCGCTTCAATTGCTTTTTCCATATTAGCTTCACTTCTTTTGTTTTACTTGTTCAATTTATCATTGAACATTATCACCCTCGCTTCACTTGTGCTCGGATTCGGTCTAATAGTCGATAATTCAATCGTTGTAATTGATTATTTAGACCGGCATTATTCAGGCAGGGGAGTAATGCGCCTTGCTATTTATTTAAAGGATATATGGTTCCCGGTATTTGCATCGACTCTGACTACCGTAGCGGTTTTTATCCCGCTTTTATTTCTTACCGGCGAGTTAAAGCTATATTTTGAACAATTTGCACTTGCAATTGTATTTTCAATCGGCGCATCATTATTTGTTTCGTTTACTGTTGTACCGCTGTTTTTTTATAAATTCGGATATAAACATTTGTCCCGGCAAAAGGGAAAAAACATATCTCTGCTGCAAAAAATATATCTATCTGCAACACGGCAAATAGTAAAGCGGAAAAAACTAAGCATTGCATTTTTAATTTTACTTATCGGTTTTCCGGTATGGCTTTTACCCGCGCATATTGACGCGCCTGTTCTGGGAAAAGTATATAATTCTATTTTTGATTCCGATTTTTATCAGGAGAAAAAAAAATATTTCAACTATGCTCTGGGAGGTTCATTAAATCTCTTTTTCAATTATATTCCCAAAGGCGAAGTATTCTCTTACGGGACAGCAGATTATATTATAGTTAGACTGGAACTCCCCAACGGGAATAAGATTGAAAGAATAAACAATCTAACAAAGAGCTTTGAAAAAGAAATTTTGGCTTATAAAAATAAAATAGGAATTGTAACTGCCAATATTATAAATGAAGAAAACTCATACATCAATGTTGAATTTTCAAAAGAACAAAGCGGAGGAGTTTTCCCTTATTTATTGAAAAATTATCTAACTGCCTTTGCTGTGCAGCTTGGCGGGTTGAATGTTTCTGTGTTCGGGTATGGACCGGGTTTCAGCAGCGGCGGTTATTCATCATCATCATTTAATGTGGCGGTTTATGGCTTTAATTATAAGAAGGTTAAGGAAATTGCAGAAGAGTTTAGAGAAGTTATTACAGTAAACCCGCGTATTGATAATGTTGATATCGACAGGTCTTCCCGTTATGGTTTCAGCAAGGATTCGTATGAAGTAATCGGTAAGATTAAAAGAGAAAATCTTGCAATGTATAATATTAAGCCTGGTGAGATCTTTGCCCGGATTGCTCAAAGTTCAAGAGGGAATATATCCTATAATAAATTTAGAATTGGCAATGATGAGGTTCCTTATAACATAAAATACACTAATTATAAAGAGATTCAGCTTAATGAAATCGAGGAGATGGAGGTTAAAAACAGCAGTGAAGAAAGTGTTAAAATAAAAGATTTGATAAATTTTTCACAAAGTAAGGTCTTGACCTCAATTAATAGGGAAAATAGGCAATACGTACGCTATATAACGTTTGATTATAAAGGTCCCTACCAATATGGAAGAGAATTTATAAACGCCTCAATAAAACAAGTCTCTGCTCCGGAAGGTTATGAAATTAAAACAGACAATTATTTTTTCTTTATGAATCAAGAAGAAGAGCTTGAGGTTTGGAATATATTAATATTTTCGGCGATTTTAATTTTTATGATTACCGCGAGTCTTTTTGAGTCATTTAAAAAACCGTTTTTAATTATTACTGCAATTCCCTTTGCGATAATCGGTGTGATATTTCTTTTTTATTTTGAAGAGTTAAATTTAGATAGAGGCGCATATGCCGGTTTGCTCTTACTGATAGGTATCTCCGTAAATAATTCAATTGTTCTTGTCGATTATCTCTCGAAAAATATTATACAGGGATCCATTGAAGAAATAATCAAACTAAGCTTTCTTAGGGTGAGACCGATTATAACTACAACGTTGACTACTCTTGCGGCGCTTCTGCCGATTATTTTATTCGGCGAAAACAGCTTTTGGAAAAGTCTGAGCTACTCTGTTTTTGGCGGGTTAACATTTTCGGCGTTTTTTACAATAGCTTTTTTACCGATGCTCTTTCATATCTTCAATAATAAACTAAAATTTTAACTCAGCCACTTTCAACTTGAGATATAATTTTATAAACGTTGTTTGGTTTGAGTATATAAATATATATACTTATAACACAGTCTAAACCGGCAGCCGTAGGTCCTGTGGTGCATTTGGCGCTAATCTTCCTGACTTGTCCGTATGATTTTTTATAAAATTAAGTCCATATCTTTTAATAAGTTACGCAAGTAAAAACAGTAAATTGTCGCACTAACGGCTTACCCCGCCTTTTTTATTTATAGTATTGTCATGTATCCGTTAGCCAACGGATTTTTTATGTCAAGATATTTTTTATGTTTTTAACTTTTAATCCGTTAGTTAACGGACGGCTTGCCGCGCTATGAAATACCATATTCGCAAAGTTAAAACCGGCTCAAATAATATTGCAGTTCAAGTAATTAGATACATAAATCGAAAACGAGTTATTGAAAAACATATTGGCTCTGCCCATAACCAGGGTGAACTTAGAATACAACTGGATAATGCCTCAAAATTGATTACCGGGAAAACAAAACAAATGCCGTTATTCCCGGAAGAAGAGACCTTCGTTTCACTTGATCAATTTGAATACCTTGGATTTCAGTACACATTTTTATTGACAAGTTCCGGGTAAACTGCCCATAGTTTTCCTTTAATTTGATGAACTTAATAACTAACTTTCTAACGTTTATTTACTTTTATGTATGACAAAAACAAGAAACTATTTCTGGATTATTTTAGTGGCGGTTGCGCTTGTTGCGGCAATTATTTTGCTCTTCGGTGTGTTCGATAAAAAATCTAAAGAGGAAATTAAAGAACCCGGATTTGATACGATAGAACGGGTTAGAAATCTTATAAAGAATTCTTCATTCGAACATGAATTTGCTGAGGACAACTGGCAGTTGCGATATCCCGGATTAATCGGAACTGGTTTTGATGATATTATTAAAAGGCACGGCGAATACAGCTATTCAATAAGCGCCGAACATGAGAGCGACAAACTTATTATTTTTCAAAAAGTAAATGGTATTGAGGTTGATAAACGTTACACACTTTTTGGTTTTGTTAAAGTTGAAGATGCAGACTCGGCGAGACTCGAAATGAAATTGTATAATAAAGATTCTTTACTTATTTCAGGATATTCAACATCTGTAAAAGGAACGAGCGATTGGGTTGAGCAGACTGCATGGTTAAAAACTTATTTACCCGGCAATGTGGAAGAAAATTTTTTATCAATAGATATTAATTGCGTCTTGTTTGGTAAAGGCAGAGTCTGGTTTGATAACGTTCGAATGTATTCAATACCGGAAAAAGAGACAATTTATAATTACGATTTTAATCCATTAAAAAAAGAGCACGACAAAAATTGAAGGCGGAAAAAAAATATTTTAACATGCAATTAGAAAAGGAACTTACTTAAAATGATGTTCCTTAATCCTGCAGTTTTACTGGGGCTGCTTGCTGCATCTATTCCGGTGCTTATTCATTTACTTAATCTCCGCAAACTTCAACGTATCGAGTTTAGCACTTTAACTTTTTTAAAAGAACTTCAAAAAAATAAGATTAGAAAAATAAAACTAAAACAGTGGCTGCTCCTTTTTCTTCGCGTTTTTATAATCATATTTATAATTCTCGGTTTTGCGCGCCCGGCGCTTAAGGGGATAGCAATCGGCGGCACATCCTCTGCGGCAAAAACTACGGCTGTCTTTATTATTGATGATACGTTTAGTATGTCTGTAATAGACACTAAAGGTTCTTATTTTAACCAGGCAAAATCGGCAATAAAAGATTTGCTAAACAACCTTCAGGAAGGTGATGATATGGCAATCATAAAAGTTTCATCTGCCGGAAGTGATGAGATTAATCTGTCTTCCAATCTTGTTGACTTTAGAAAACAAATTGACGATTTACAAATTTCCGATAAAAGCGGAAAATTAAATGCGGCGATTGTTAAAGCCGCCGAAGTAATTTCAACTTCAAATAATTTTAATAAAGAGATTTATCTTTTTTCTGATTTTCAAAAAGGAAATCTTGCAGACGATGAAGAGTTAAGCAATTTAAGTCAGGCGCTAAATGAAAGGATAAAACTTTACGCATTTGATTATTCCGGTAAAGATGTTTTTAATATCAGCATAGATGAACTAAATATTAACACGCAGATTTTTGAAAAAAACAAGAGCGTTAATTTTTCGGCATTGATTACAAACCACTCTGGTAGAGATGCTAATAATGCAGTGATATCGCTTTTCATTAACGGCGAGCGGAGCGCGCAGCAGAGTGTTAATCTTCAATCCGGACAAACACAAATTATAACTATGGACACGCCGGTTAATCATTACGGTTTTGTTGATGTTTTTGTTGGTATTGAAGATGACGATATTCTGAATGATAATATTCGTTACACAAGTTTGTACATTCCTGAAGAGATTCCTCTTATTATTTTTGAATCAAATATTAGTGAAGCAAAATTTGTTTACACTGCATTAACCTTGTCAAATAACGGGCAGACAATTAAAGCTGCGGTTAAAAATATAAGCGAGATAAATTCGGTTGACTTGAGCAGGTATCGTGTAGTAGTTTTAATTGGCGCCGCTAATCTTCAGAATAGCAGCAGAATAAAATCTTACGTTAATAACGGAGGCGGATTAATTTTGATGCCGGGAAGCGAAACTGAATTAAGTTCTTTTAATGATTTTATTAAATCCATTGGAATTGCTTCAGCAATCGGTGAAGCGGGTAAAGTTAAGGGCGATTATTTGGTTCGTTTCGGCGAAGTGGATTTCGGTCATCCGTTGTTTCAAAATATTTTTTTGAAGGATGAAAAAAAACAAATTGAATCGCCGGAGATTTACCATCATTATAAGTTGAGCAGCGCGGCAGGGCGCAGCATTATTAAACTTGCAGACGGCAGCGCCTTTTTATGTGAATACAAATTAGAAGCAGGTAAAGTTGTTGTTGTTGGCGCCGCCCCGGTTTTATCATGGAGTACTTTTCCGTTGAAGAGTATTTTTGTTCCATTTTTTACTAAGTCAGTATTTTATCTATCTGCGGCGGAACAAAGCGGACAAAAATATTTTGCAGGTGATGAAATACTTTTAAACTTAAAAGGAAAAAGCGTGCCGCAGTTAAAGGTTGTTCATCCCGATAAAAGGGAAGAAATAATAAATATTGAAAACAGTGCAGGTGATTATATAAGGTATAATAAAACAACATCTGCAGGGATTTATCAATTTTACAATGGTACAGAATTAATTGATTTGGTTTCCGTTAACACAATCCCCGGCGAATCGATAACCGAATATTTAAGTATGAATGACTTCCGTGAGTATTTAAAAAAAATATCTTTCAAAGGTTCATTCGTTGAAATAAATAAAGACGGGGATGTTTCCGCCACAATAATGCAAGCGCGTTTCGGCACAGAATTGTGGAAAATCTTTTTATTAATTGCTCTAATACTTGCTGCAGTTGAAATGCTTGTTGCAAGAAGCGCAAAGAAAGATTTAGCGCAGATTTAGTGCATGAATTATAACGGGTGTTTGTCCGAAATACTAATCATAAATCATACTGCAGCAAACTGCAATTTTGTCCGTTAGCTAACGGATGAATTATGTATGTTAATTAACAAATTGAACGAAACGTAATGAAATTAGAATATTAAAAAAAAACCGGTCAACTAACTGATAAACGGCAGTACTATTTTAAAACGAGTTTTTATTTATTGGCATTATGATAGAATTAACCAAAGAAACAACCGAACGTGCGATACTTGTCGCGTTAAAAACAAGAGAATTAACTAGAGAAATAGTTGACGAACATCTTGATGAACTTGATGAATTAGCCTCTACCGCGGGTGCAGAAACAATTTTAAAAGTTGTGCAGGAAAGAAGCAGCCCGGATAAAGTCTTTTACGTTGGGAAAGGGAAAGCCGAAGAAATAAAACAACTCATCGAACTAAACGAAATCGATCTTCTCATTTTTGACGATGATCTTTCTCCTGTGCAGTTGCGTAACCTCGAAAAAATGATGGAAAAGAAAATCATCGACAGAAGCGCATTAATACTTGATATCTTCGCAAACCGAGCACGAACAAATGAAGCTAAAACACAGGTTGAACTTGCGCAGCTTCAATACTTGCTGCCGAGATTGACAAGAGCATGGACTCACTTATCGAAGCAGTACGGCGGCGTAGGAACGAAAGGTCCGGGCGAAACACAAATTGAAACCGACCGCCGTATTATCCGCGACCGCATAAGCCATTTAAAAAGTAAGTTAGATAAAATAGAAGTACACCGGGAAACGCAAAGTCAAGGGCGTAAAGATCGCGTGCGTGTCTGCCTTGTAGGGTACACCAATGCCGGCAAATCAACTCTGTTTAATCGTCTTACAGATGCAGGCGCATTTGCCGAAGATAAACTTTTTGCCACACTTGATTCTACTACGCGCATTTATGAATTAAATACATCACAAAAAATTTTACTAAGCGATACAGTTGGATTTATACGCAAACTGCCGTCTCATCTCATCGCATCATTTAAAAGCACGCTTAATGAAGTTAGAGATGCCGATATCATCCTTCATGTCATTGATTTTTCGCATCCATACTTCGAAGACCATATTCAGGTAGTTGAAAAGACTTTAAAAGATATTAACGCCGGAGACAAAACCGAATTAAAAGTATTTAATAAAGTTGACCTCGTTGAAGATAAAAGCAAACTTGATTATGTGCGCAACAAATATAAAAACAGTGTTATCATTTCTGCCGAAAGAGGAATTAATATTTCTTCATTAGAAAAGAAAATTATTGATTTGATCGAAGGCTCTTTTGAAGAAGTCAGTGTAACTATTAATATCCGGCAGTCAAAACTGATGGCAAACATTCACTCGATCGCGCAGGTGCTTTCTGCAGAATATGATGAAGATAAAATTTTAATAAAATATAAAACCAATCGTGAGAATTCGGATAAAATAAAAAAGATGATCAATGGCAAGTAAAAAATTAAAAGTTGACGGTACCTCACTGTCAATAGAAAAAATAGAATCATTCATAATGCAAAATCAACAAGTTTATCTGACGAAGGATGCCATGCAAAATGTAAAAAAATCCCGAGCCCTTGTGGATAAATGGATGAAAGAGGATAAAGTTATTTACGGAATAACAACCGGTTTCGGCGAGTTTGCTAATGTTAAAATTTCTCAAAAGGATATTAAACAGCTTCAGGAAAACTTAATATTAAGCCATGCCGTCGGTTGCGGTGAAAACCTTCCTCCGAAGATTGTTAAAATAATGATGCTGTTAAGACTAAATGCTCTTGCAAGCGGATATTCCGGTATAAGACTATCAACGCTTGAACTCCTCGTGGATATGATAAATTTAAATTTAATTCCTATTATTCCATCGCAGGGTTCGGTAGGCAGCAGCGGAGACCTTGTGCAGTTATCTCATCTTGTGCTCGCAATGATAGGGAAGGGCAGAGTGCAGATTTTGAAAAATGTTGTTTCGGATGATGCAGCAAAAGCAGAAATAATCGACTCGCGAAAAGCGCTTAAAAAATTCGGTTTGAAGCCTGTTATGTTAGAAGCAAAAGAAGGATTAGCATTAATAAACGGCACCCAAATGATGACTTCCTTCGCATCTTTCATTAGTGCACGCGCAAAAAAACTTGTTAAACTTACAGATGTTTCCGCTGCGTTATCGCATGAGGCGCTTCGCGCAACTGACAGAGCATTCGATGCAAAACTTCATAAACTCCGTCCTTTCCCCGGACAGATAGCAACGGCAAAGAATATTTTAAAGATGATTAACTCAAGCCAAATAAGAGCTTCACATAAAAATGATGATCCCCGTGTGCAGGATGCATATTCAATCCGTTGTATTCCGCAAATTCACGGCGCTTCGAGAGATGCTGTCGATTACGTCTGTTCTCGCGTTGAAATTGAAATTAATTCGGTCAATGATAATCCAATAATCTTTCCGGAAACTGAAGAGCATATTGAAGGAGGAAATTTTCACGGACAGTCGATGGCTCTTGCAATGGACTTTATGGGTATAGCTCTTTCCGAACTTGCAAACGTTTCCGAGCGTCGGATTGAAAGAATGGTTAATGGCGCATTAAGCGGGCTGCCTCGTTTTCTTGCTGTTGATGGCGGGTTGAACAGCGGCTTGATGATTGCACAGTATACAGCCGCAAGTCTCGTAAGTGAAAATAAAGTTTTGGCTCATCCTGCAAGCGTTGATTCAATTCCAACTTCGGCAAACCAGGAAGATCATAATTCTATGGGTTCAATAGCGGCACAAAAATGTTTTAAGATTATGCAAAACCTTGAAAACGTTCTTGCAATTGAATTGTTGACTGCTGCTCAGGCATTGGAATTTTTAAAACCATTAAAGTGCGGAACAGGAACAGAAACAGCTTACAAAGAGATACGCAAACATGTTTCGCCGCTTCTTAAAGATAGATTGTTATATTTCGACATTCAAAAAATAGCAAAAATTATTCGTGATGATTCTTTACTAAGTACAGTCGAGAAAAAAATTAAATTAATTTAACAGGCGAAGAAAGCATGGAAATAATATTTTTACTTGCCGGACTAATAATAGGCGGTACAGCCGCATGGTTTATTTGTTCGTACAAAAATATAAGCAGGGCAGTTGTTTCATCGGAAGAACATGAACAGATTAAGAGCGAACTAAATACTGCTCAAAACGAAAAAGCGCGAGCAGAAGAAAGAAATAAAATTTTTGAAGCCGCACAAAAACAACTTCAAGTAGAGCTTACTGAAGAAAGAAATAAAATAGTTGAGATTACTGCTTTACTATCTACAACTAAAAGCGAGCATAAGAATGTTCAGCTAAAGCTTGAGGAACAAAAAGCGGATATTGTTAATCTTCAAGAAAAGTTTTCCAAAGAGTTTGAAATTCTAGCAATGAAAATATTTGAAGATAAAAGCACTAAGTTCACTGTCCAGAACAAAGAAAATATTGATTCGATACTTCGTCCGCTTAACGAAAAGATAAAAGATTTTGAAAAGAAAGTTGAAGAAGTTTACGTTAGCGATTCTAAAGAACGAGCCACTTTATTTCAGCAGATTAAAACTTTACACGAGCTAAATCAGCAGATGAGCAAAGATGCAACAAACTTAACTAACGCATTAAAAGGGCAGACGAAAACTCAAGGCAACTGGGGTGAATTTATACTTGAGACTATTCTTGAAAAATCGGGACTTGTGAAAGGACGGGAGTACACTGTTCAAGAAAGCATAACCACACACGAAGGGAAAAGATTTCAACCTGATATTATCATCAAACTTCCTGAAGGTAAGACGCTTATTATTGATTCGAAAGTATCACTCAATGCATACGAACGGTTTGTCTCGAGTGAAGATGAGAGGGACAGAGCGGCGAATATAAAAGAACACATCGCTTCTATCAGAAACCACATTAAAAATTTAAGTTCAAAGAATTATCAAAATCTTTATGATACAAAAAGTTTAGATTTTGTCTTGATGTTTCTTCCGATCGAACCGGCGCTTAGTCTCGCCATTCAAAATGATATGAATCTTTTTAACGAAGCGTTTGAAAAGAATATTGTTATCGTAAGCCCTTCAACTTTGCTTGCAACGCTTCGTACTATTGCCAGCATTTGGAGGCAGGAACATCAAAACAAAAATGCGTTAGATATCGCAAGACAGAGCGGTGCGCTCTATGATAAATTCGTTGGATTGCTTGATGATTTGAAAAATATTGGCGACAAAATTAAGGCAACCCAAAACAGTTACGAAGACGCTATGAAAAAACTTAGCACCGGCAGGGGTAATTTAATTGGCAGCGTTGAAAAAATTAAAAGCCTCGGCGCTAAAACCACAAAGGCGTTGCCTCAAAATCTTTTAGACAGCGTTGAGGAAGATGAATTGAATGAACTGTAATAATTATTTTTCTGATATTTTAATAATTTCGTCCCACTCGGCTTTTGTAATAGGCATGACCGAAAGCCTGTTGCCGCGCTGAACGAGCCGCATGTTTTTAAGTTTTGAATTGGTTTTTATTTTTGCAAGTGTTACAGGCAATTTTAATTTACTTTCAAGTTGAACGTCAAACATAAACCATATAGGATTTTCTTCCGTTGCGGATGGGAAGTAATGTTTATCTTCTCTGTTAAATTGTGTAAAATCCGGGTAAGCCGATCTAACTATTTTGCAGATGCCAACTACGGCAGTAGGTTCAGTGTTACTTTGATAGAATAAAACGCCGTCGCCAACTTTCATTTCGTCGCGGATGAAATTGCGAGCCTGGTAATTACGCACTCCGCTCCAGTAAGTAGTTTGATTTTTGCTTTTTTCAAAATCAGCAATTGAAAAATCTTCGGGTTCAGCTTTTACAAGCCAGTATTGTTTTGCCATATTTTTTTTGAAGTATTAGTTTCTGAAAACGACCATAATATTTTTTGCACTCTTAATTTTATGGTCAAATAAAATAAAAAACATATAACAAAAAATAGTTAATTAACAGATTAAATGGGCATTAAAATACCGGTAAAGTAAATTGAATTATTAAAAGAGCATCGATATATTGAATATAGAAATTATGTATAAAATATTATTAGTAATTATAGCGTTTCCGTTTTTCCTGAATGCACAGCAAGGCGTATCAATTACTCGTTTAAAATATAACGGCGGTGGCGATTGGTATAACGACCCTTCTGCCGAGGTAAACCTATTAAAATTTGTTGAAACTAATACAAATATTAAGGTGAAAGCAGAATATAATTTCGTAAATATTTCTTCCGACGAGTTGTTTGCCCATCCATTTCTATTTATGACAGGGCACGGAAATGTTGTCTTTACAAATGATGAAGCGTCACGGTTGCAGAAGTATCTTGAGAACGGCGGATTTTTATATATTGATGATGATTACGGTTTTGATAAAGCGATTCGCCGCGAGATGAAAAAGGTTTTCCCGGATAGAGAGTTTGTGGAACTGCCATTTAATTATGGCTTGTACAATGTACTTTTTAATTTTCACTCCGGACCTCCCAAGACACATAAGCACGATGAAAATCCACCTCGTGGTTTTGGTATTTTTAATGAAGAACGATTAGTTGTTTTTTATACTTATGAGTCTAACCCAAGCGATGGTTGGGCAGATCCTGATGTTCACAAAGATACGCCGGAAAAAAGAGAAGAAGCGCTAAAGTTCGGCGCTAATATAATAGTATGGTCTTTAACTCAATAGAGTATGATGAAAGAAAAAAAAATTTACGAAGAAATAATTGACAAGCTTGAAAAGCTTTATAAAAAAGAATATGCTTTTTTCGCAGCGATCGGTATTCAGACATCACTGCTCATAACGATAACGGCGATAACTTCACTTACGGTACTCGAATCTATCTTTCACTTTTCATCTGTATTAAGAACTGTATTCTTTCTTTTGTTCGCCATTCTTTTTATTAGTGGTCTGATTCTTTTCGTAGTAATCCCTGCTCTTAAATACTTTAATAATTTCCGGTTGTCCAACTACTATTCTGCTGCAAGCAGAGTGGGGGAAAATTTCCCGGAAGTTAAAGATGATTTACTTAACGCGATGCAGCTTGTTACCATCGATCAGCAAAGGCAGAATTACTCATCAGTTTTAATTAACGCTGCATTTAAAAATGTTTATACTCGGACTAAAGAAATTCAATTCGATTCTATTATCAGCTTTAAAAAATCTAAGGAATTGTTTTTATACTTAACTATGGTGCTGCTTGTTTGCGCTGCGGCTTTTAGTTTTTCTAGTAACATGCAGGGAGCTGCATATAGGCTTATTAATTTTAACAAAAACTTTTCCACTCCGCCCCGCTTTTCCCTCGAAGTCTATCCCGGACACGCAAGTTTGACCAAGGGGGATGATTTAACAATTACAATCAAAGTTATTGGCGCAGTTCCGCAAAAGTTAAATGTTGTTTTAAAATCGTTGGAGGAAACGGAGTATAACTACGAGCTTTTAACTCCCGATTCTTCGGGTGAATATCAATATCAAATATTTACGGTGCGTAATTCGTTTGAGTATTTTGTTAAAGCCGATGAAGTGGAGAGCAGCTTATTTACAGTCACGGTTGTTGACCGTCCGGTTATTAGTAGTTTTGATGTTACTGTAATTCCGCCTTCATATTCCGGACTTCCGGAGATAAAACAAAGAGATAACGGAAACATTACTTCATTGCCGGGCAGCCGTGTATCATTAGCTTTGCAGTCATCAAAGAAATTAAAAAGTGCCAAAATAATTTTTAATGATTCGACCGAACAGAATTTTACATTTAATGGTGAATTTGCTAAAACTTCTTTTATAATTAAAAAAGATAACTCTTATAGAATTATTCTTACCGATGAAAACGGAAGCCAAAATGATGACCCAATTACATATTCAATAAAAACCATCAATGATGCATATCCCGGCATTGATGTAATAAGCCCTAACAAAAACACGAATCTTGAAAATGATAATCGTCTCTCCCTGCTTTTAAAAATTAATGATGATTATGGTTTTTCTAAACTTATTTTGAATTACAGGCTTTCGGCTTCACGATACGAGCGACCATCAGAAGAGTATAAAAAAATTGAGCTTCCAATAAATAAAAAACTTAAGGAAGCAGATATTGATTATGTCTGGAATTTGACCCAATTTAATCTCGCAGTTGATGATGTTGTTACTTATTATCTTGAAGTTTTTGACAACGATACTTTTGGAGGACCGAAATCTGCTAAATCAAGCACCTTCACTGTGCGCGTTCCATCCCTTGATGAAATATTATCCAAAGCAGATGATTTACACACAGAAGCGGAAACAGACTTAAAAGAAATATTAAAAGAAGCTGCCGATTTGAAAAAGAATCTGGAAAAAATTGATAATACATTGAAGCAGGATAAGAAAGACATCACCTGGGAAGAAAAACAGCAAATAGAAGAGGCGCTTGATAAATTTGAAAAACTTCAGGAAAAAGCGAATGAAATAGGCGAAAAACTTGAGCAGATGCAAAATGAACTTCAGAAGAATGATTTACTTTCGAAAGAGACGCTTGAAAAATATATGGAATTGCAAAAACTTTTCGATGAACTGAGCAGCGAAGAAATGAAACAGGCAATGGAACGGATGCAAAAATCTCTTGAAAGTTTGAATAGACAAAACACACAACACCAGATGCAGGACTTAAAACTCGATGAAGAAAAGTTTAAACAAAGCATCGAAAGAACAATGGAACTCCTTAAACGTGTGAAGGTAGAGCAGAAGATAAATGAAATGCTTAAGCGCACCGAAAAAATGAATCAGAAGCAGGAAGACATTCAAAAGCAGACGAAGCAAAAAGATATTAATAAACCGGAAGACAATAATCAGCTTCAAAAAGAACAGGAGCAAGTGTCTCAAGATTTGAAAAAATTTGAAGATGAAATGAAAAAGCTTGAAGAGATGATGAAAGATCTCGATCAAATGCCAAAAGAAGATCTCGAGAAACTTCGGGAAGAATTTGAGAAACAACAAAACATAGACAAATCTGAACAAGCATCGCAGGATTTGAAGAACAAACAAAAACAAAGTGCAATGCAGCAAATGCAGCAGCTTTCGCAAAATATGAAAAAGATGCAGCAGCAAATGGAACAGATGCAGCAAAGCATGATGCAGCAGAACCAAATGCAGACCTTTAAGGATTTGATGAAAGTGCTTGATAACCTCTTAACACTTTCCAGGCAGCAGGAAGAATTAAAAAAAGAATCAGAAAAACTTGACCCAAACTCAGCGCAGTTTAACGAGAAGGCTGAAAGACAAAATAATATTAAACGAAATCTTGATAACATTTTAAAGCAACTTTCGGAAATGAGCAAAAAAACTTTTTCAATTACGCCCGAGATGGGAAAAGCAATTGGTGACGCTAAAAAAGAGATGCAGAATTCTTTGCAGGCTATGCAGAACAGGAATGGAAGTATGGCATCTATGAGCCAGGGTGAGGCGATGAAGTCACTTAACGAAGCGGCAACTCTTGTAAAAGGAGGGATGGAGTCAATGATGCAAGGCGGCGGACAGGGCGGTATGATGTCGCTAATGCAGCAGATGGGGCAGCTAAGTCAGCAGCAAATGAATTTGAATAACATGACGCAAATGCTTCAGCAGATGCAGCAAGGCGGATTATCACCACAGCAGCAATCTCAAATGCAGCGAATTGCACAACAGCAGGAGATGATACGAAAATCTCTCGAGCAGTTAAATAGAGAAGCGCAGCAATCTGGAAAATCAAAAACTCTACCCGGTAATCTCGAAGAAATTATGAAGCAGATGAAGGAGGTAATAACCGATTTGAATACTCAAAAACTTGATGATCCTATAATTCAAAAGCAGGAAAAAATCCTTTCACGGATGCTTGACGCGCAGCGTTCGATAAATGAGCGTGATTTTGAGAAGCAAAGAGAATCAAATTCGGGGCTGAACATTGTTCGGGAATCTCCAGCCGATTTGAATTTGTCATCTCAAAAAGGAAAAAATAAAATTCGAGAAGAACTGAATAAAGCTGTCAATGAAGGTTATCTAATGGATTACGAACAACTCATCAGAAAGTATTATGAACTGCTTGAAAAAGAAGGAATAAAAGATTAAGAATCTCTTTTTGAGCCACGAACTGTTTCAATTTGATTTACATGCTAAAAGGTTTTATTTTTTACCATTCGTTTTAAATTTTAATAAATGACTTTTCAACTTTAAGTTTTATGAGTGGCACGAGCAAAAAAGAAATATTTGGTACGGTTATTAATCACGCAGATTCTATTTCAATTTTGCAGCCGGATAAATCAGATTTTGAAAGTTTACTCCATTCTTTTTTTGATGCTTCAGACGACTTTGTATTTATCCTAAATAAAAACGGCAATTTTCAATACATAAATCAAAGCGGATTAAATGGATTAGAATACTCTCTCGAAGAACTACGGGGGAGACATTTTTTTTCAATCTCATCTGCAAACGAAAAAGTGAAGTTAGCAGATGCGTTCCAAAAAATATTAAGAGTTGATGGTTTAGTTTTTTTTGAAGTAACGCTTGTTTCTAAAACCGGAAAACAAATTTTGTTTAGTGTTTCCGCCAAGGCATACTTAGCGCATGGCTCAGTTAGCGGAATGCTTGGAGTGGCAAAAAATATAACAAAACAGAACTTATTAAACCAAAAGCTTAACGAGTTGGAAGTAAAATACATTGAAACTGAAAGACTGCTCAGCATCGAAAGAAATAGACTAAAGCAGCGAAAATCAGTTCTTGAAGAATTAAACCGTTTGAAGAGTGAATTCGTAGCAAATATTTCGCATGAGATGAGGACTCCTCTTGCCTCGATAATAGGATTTAGTGAAACTATTTCATCTGACCCTGATATGCCCCCTGAAATGCGGCAGGAGTTTACCGAGATAATTTTACATGAAGGTAAACGACTCGCTAAATTAATAAACGACATCCTAAATATTTCCAGGTTAGAAACCGGCGAAATTGAACTGCAGAGAAAAGAAATAGACATAGTTGCCGTTTTAAAGAATGTGGTAAATAAATTTAGTTCTGCTGCTTCGGAAAAAAACATACAATTAAATTTATCTGTTGAGGAAGAGGAAGTGAAAATAATCGGAGATGAAGAACGTCTTCAAGAAGTGCTTCAAGCTCTGCTTTCAAACGCTGTAAAATTTGCAAATAATGGGGGAAGAATTACTGTGATTGGTCAAAGTTTATTTAAAGAGTTTGAAATAATAATAAGTGATACCGGCATTGGAATTCCGAGAAAAGATTTGCCTAACATTTTTGAAAAATTTTATCGTGTTAGCCGACCAGGTCAGGAAATTCCGGGTGCCGGTCTCGGTCTTGTTCTTTCTAAACAAGTTATCGATTTGCATAAAGGATTAATAACAGTTGAAAGTGAAGAAAATAAGGGCAGCGCTTTTATTATTAAACTGCCAAAAAGAAATTAGTATAAATTACGAGGTAATGAAGTGAGCAAGTTAGTTTACATTGTCGATGACGAACCTTCAATATCAAAACTTCTTTCATATTGGGTGAGAGATAAATGGAAATACAACATAGGCATATTTACAAATGCGGAAAATATGTTAGCCCAATTACAGGATAAGCCAGATTTGGTTCTTCTCGATATTATGCTGCCTGGAATTGACGGAATCGAAACTCTTAAAAGGATCAAACAATTCGATGAAAATTTACCGGTAATTATGTTGTCAGCTCAAGGGAATATTGAAGTCGCTGTTGAGTCATTAAAATTCGGCGCTTACGATTATTTCCCAAAACCGATAGAAGTTCAGAGGCTTGAACCCGCTATTATTAATGCTATAAAAAACTACGACCTCATGCGTGAACTTGAAAATTTACGTGAGAATGTTAAACACGAGTACAGTTTCGATAACATAATTTCGGCTGATAATAAAATGCAGGAAGTATTTAAGTATGTTAATAAAGTCTTAAATAACGATATTACAGTTGTCATTTATGGTGAAAGCGGAACCGGTAAAGAACTTATAGCCAGAGCAATTCACTATAATGGAAAAAGAAAAGATAAACAATTCATCGTAATAAATTGCGCTTCAATTCCCCGCGAACTTCTCGAAAGCGAACTCTTCGGACACGAAAGGGGATCTTTCACAGGCGCGCATCAAAGGAAAATTGGAAAGTTTGAACTTGCCAACGGAGGCACATTGTTTCTTGATGAAGTTGGCGAGCTTGAGATGATGCTGCAAGCAAAAATACTTCGTGTTATTCAAGAAAAAGAATTCGAGCGTGTTGGCGGGACGGAATTAATTAAATCGGATGTGAGAATAATTTCTGCAACAAACAGAGATTTAAAAGCCGCCGTCGAAAATAAAGAATTTAGAGAAGATCTTTATTACCGGCTTAATTCTTTCCCTATTTATATCCCTCCGCTCAGACATCGAAAAGGTGACATAATTGTACTTGCCCAATATTTTTTAGATACGTTCAACAAAAAATTAGATAAAAAAATTAAAGGTTTTTCTAAAAGGGCGCTAAAACTAATTTACGATTATAGCTGGCCCGGAAATATTCGAGAGATGGAAAATACAATCGAACGCTGCCTAATTCTTTCCGAAAATGACGTTATAGATGTTGTTGACCTCCCCCCGCATCTAAAAACCTCAGAAAGCTACGGAAGCGAAATAACAGGTAGTTTGTTCAGTGATGATAACATTATCCCAATCGAAAAACTGAAAGCTGAAGCCATCAAACACGCACTTAAAGTTACAAAAGGAAATATTGTTGAAGCTGCTAAAAAGCTTCAGCTTGGCAGAGCGACAGTTTATAGGCTTATGGAAAAACATAATATCGAAGCATCAACAACGGAAAAAAGCAATGGAAAATAACTTGGATTTTATAAGAGAAAACTACAACGATGTTTTAGTCGAAGTAGTAAACTTAACGCGCGCCACACTAAAAGAAGCGGAGGAATTTAAACAAACTCTTTCGCAGGACATCGAGACCGGCGCAAGGAAAATTATTGTTGATTTGACCGATTGCGAATTTATAGATTCCACTTTTCTTGGCGCGCTTGTTGTATCTTTGAAAAAAGTTACAGCTCTTGGCGGCGACTTGCGTTTAGTTGGTTTTCAGCCCGCAGTTCATTCGATGTTTGAATTAACACGCATGTACAGAGTTTTCGAGTCTTTCAAATCAAAAGAAGAAGCAATAACAAGTTTTTCATAAATCTGAAATTCTAATAAATTATGAACGTTGCAAAAAACATACTTATTATAGACGATGACCCAACGATGCGAACGTTAATCGGTCATCATCTGAAGAAAAAAGGATATACGGTTGATCTTGCCTCAACTCCAAATGAGGGATTTAATTTCCTATCAAAAAACAAAACAGATCTCGTTTTATGCGATGTTTCCATGGATGGAATGGATGGTTACGAATTTTGCTCTAAAGTAAGGGAAAACGAGCAATACAAAATTCTTCCGTTTGTTTTTGTTACAGCCAACAGCACTTTGGAAGACAAATCTAAAGCGCTCGAAGTGGGCGGAGATGACCTGATAACTAAGCCATTTGAAGTTGAAGAACTTTTGCTAAAAGTACAGGCGCTTTTAAGACGTGCAGATATTTACCGTGCTTACGGTACGAAAAAAAATCTTGAAAGTTCATTTGCTCCCAAAACTGCAAAAATTTTATTGGTTGATGACGACCCTTCACTCGCTAAATTATTCCAGTACAACTTAAAGAAAGCCGGCTTCGATTGTTTAATTGCTTCCGGTCCTGCCGAGGGTTTGCAAATTGCAAAAAATGAAAACCCTGATATTATTGTTTCAGATATCATGATGCCCGATATTGATGGTTTTGAATTTAGGCGCATGCTTTTAGCGGATGAAACTGTGCGTTCAATACCGTTTATTTTTTTGACGGCTAAAGGAGAAGAAGCCGATATCCTTGATGGATACGATTTGGGAATTGCCGATTATGTTTTAAAGACTGCCGGTCCAAGGGTTGTAGTTGCAAAAGTTAGCGCAATAATTAAAAGCCTTGGCAAGGAAAGACAAAAAGCCGTTTCAGAACTTCATCAAGCAGCAGATAATCTTCGGGTTAAGGTTGTGCCGGAAAAAAGCCCGGATTTTGAGGGCTTCACAATCCAGCATTGGCATCAGCCGTTTGAGGGGATACCGGGCGGTGATTTTATAGATTACTTTAAGATTGATGAGAATAACTTAATTATCGTTTTAGGCGATGTAATGGGGAAGAAGTGGGGCGCATGGTATTTCGCTTTTGCTTATGCTGGTTATGTTAGAAGCGCAATTCGTGTTGTTCTGCAAACTACAAAAGAATATTCGCCAACTACTATTTTACAGCAAGTCAATCGCTCGGTTTATAACGATGCTAAAATATCCGAAGTGTTTGCAACTCTTTCCATAATCATTTTAAATAAAGATGATAAAACTCTTAAGTATACAGGCGCCGGAGATCTTCCATTAATTTATAAAATTCAGGAAACTGGCAAAGTTAAAAGTATAAATTCTAAAGGGCTGTTGCTCGGTTTTGCTTCCGAAGGGCAATATGAAGATGTTACAATTAATCTATCTTCGGGTGATTCGGTCATCGTTACCACAGATGGAATTATTGAATCAAGAAATTCAGAAAATGAACAATTCGGTTCGGCAAGACTGATGAAAATTGCCGAAGGACTTAACCCGCAAGATGATGTGCTTTTAAAAATTAAAGATGAATTTATTCGTTTCACAGCCGGAAAATTTGAGGACGATATTAGTTTAATTACACTTAAATTAAATTAATCTTTTATCCTAAGCGAAAAGCTAAAATTTCGTTAAATTTTTTTTTTTGTTACGTCACTTCTATAAATAGTTACAATAGCATAATTGTAATTTTCAATCCCATCTTAAATTTACCTCATAAATTTTAACACTTGCCAAAGTGTTTTAGAGCACTAAGGTTCTTCTTTTAAATTATATCTTGTGTATGTTATTATTAATTTTTTGAGGGTCGTTGAATGAGAGGCATAGTTGTTTCTGATCTGAAAAGAGAAGAAAAAAAGCAGTCATACAAGCAATTAAATACTTATTTGTCAACTTACCTGTTATCACCACTTAAGGCAGGTTTAGTTGGTTTTTCAGCATTTTTTACAATATTATTATTTGCAAAATTTGTGGGCGCCATGCTTGGTTCAATTGAAGTTTTTGAAATCGAAGTGGCGGATGTTTTCTTTTCTATGCTCGGTTTTGTTTTGTCAGTTTTAATTAATATACTCGAAAACCAAAACAGAAAAGGCAAACCGGCAGCTTAAAACTCATTTGTAGCCTGAAGTTTTTCAGTTCTATCCGCTATTTTAATCTGTTCAATTAGCTCGTCAAGTTCCCCTTCAATAATGTTCGAAAGATTGTAAACAGTAAGACCGATTCGATGATCCGTTATTCTGTTTTGCGGATAATTATAAGTTCTTATTTTATCGCTTCTATCTCCGCTGCCTACCATCAATTTTCTTTGAGCCGAGATTTCACCTACCTGTTCACTAAGTTTTAAATCGTAAATTCTGGCTCTTAAAACCTTCATTGCTTTTAACCGGTTTTTTAATTGGCTCCTTTCATCCTGGCATTGAACTACAATGCCGGTTGGCAGATGTGTAATTCTCACGGCTGTTTCGACCTTATTTACGTTCTGACCTCCTGCACCACCGGAACGGAATATATCAATTCGCAAATCGTTGGGTTGGATATCTACCTGAACATCTTCTGCCTCAGGTAAAATTGCAACAGATGCTGCGGATGTATGCACTCTGCCGTTAGCTTCAGTTGCAGGAACCCGCTGAACACGGTGCACGCCGCTCTCGAATTTTAAATTGCTGTAAACCTGGCTGCCAGAAATCGAAATTGTTGCTTCCCTTATTCCCCCAATACCAGTGTCATTGATGTCAATTAGTTCTACCTTCCATCCTTTTAGCTCGGAGTATCGTGTGTACATTCTCAAAAGATCGCCAGCAAAAAGAGCCGCTTCTTCGCCTCCGGTGCCGGCTCTTATCTCCATAATTATATTTTTGTTATCGTTTGGGTCTTTGGGCAAAAGAAGAAATTTGATCCCCTCTTCAAGTTTTTCTTTTTTCGTTTCGAGGTCTTTTAGTTCTTCTTCTGCCATCTCAACAAGTTCTTTATCTCCGCCGGCATCAATGAGTTCTTTATTACCCCCGATATTTTTCAGAGTTTCCTCATAGAGGTTGTAAATCTTAATTATTTCTAACAATTCACTTCTTTCCCTGCTTAATTCAATGATCTTCTCCCTGTTTTTTAGATATTCAGGGTCAGATAATTGTTGATTTAGCTGTTCAAATTTTGCGTTGAGTCTTCTGAGTTTCTTTAATAATTCCATTTAAGCATTTTTGATTTTAAGGGTGCAAATATAATTAAGATAACCCTCAAATCTAAATAGTGTAGAATGAGTATTGAGTATTAAATGAAGTAAAAAATATTTTTTAAGTATCCATCTTGTAATTCCTTGAGAAAAGATTTTTATTTCTTAGAAAAGAGTTAATAGAATTTCGAAATTACCGTTTACAACTTGGGAGTTATTATTTTCCGATAAAGAGATAATCAACTAAAAATTTGTTACTTTTAAAAAACCAAAAACAAAAAGTTTATTATTATGAAAAATATTTTTTTCGGTGCCTTTATAATGTTTAGTACTTCATTAGCTCAAATGAATGTTCAAAAAAAGATTGATTCTCTATTGAGCGAATACGATGGAAACAATCCCGGGGCGGCTGTAATGGTTATTCAAAACGGCGAGATTGTTTTAGATAAATCCTTTGGACTTGCTGATATTGAAAATAATAAAACTGTCTCATCATCAACAAACTTTCGTCTTGCCTCTGTAACTAAACAGTTTACTTCTCACGCCATTTTAAAACTTATTAATGAAGGTAAAATTGGATTTAGCACGACCTTAAAGGAAGTCTGGACAGATTTCCCTGAATATGGAAAAAACATAAACATAAAACATATTTTAACGCACACATCGGGAATGATAGATTACGAAAGTTTAATCCCCGATACTGCAACTATGCAGGTTAAAGATTCTGATGTTCTAAAGATGTTGATGTCTGTTGACTCAGTTTATTTTAATCCAGGCGAAGTTTTCCGCTACAGTAATTCCGGTTATGCAGTTCTTGCAATGATTGTTGAAAAAATTTCAGGCAAAAGTTTTGGCGAATACTTAAAGGAAATTATTTTTTCACCACTTAATATGAACTACACTTTAGCTCTTGAAGATGGAATTAATCAAGTTGAGAACAGAGCATACGGCAACGTGAGATCAGATAAAGGATGGATAAAAAAGGATCAAAGTTTAACAAGCGCAGTTCTTGGTGATGGCGGAGTTTATTCTTCGATAAATGATCTATATAAGTGGGATCAATCCTTATACACGAACAAAATAATCCCGCTTGAATTAAAGGAAGATGCCTTCACTAGGCAACAATTAAATGACGGAAAAGTTATTGATTATGGGTATGGTTGGCGCTTAACAAAATTATATGAAAATGAAGTTGTATATCATACGGGTTCAACCATCGGAGGAAGAACAATCATTTATAGAATTCCCTCTAAAAAATTAACCGTCATATTTTTATCAAACCGTGACGAAGGCGATACTCTTCTAATTGCGGAAACTATAGCTAAACACTATTTAGAGCGATAAAACTTTTTTAATTTTAAGGATGCTAATGCTATTGAAATTTGCCCGTTATGGTGTTGTCATGTATCCATTAGTCCGTTAGCTAACGGACGGCTTGAAGAATAAACAGAACTTAGGCGAAATTTATTTCATTAAAATCATCTTCCGAACTTTAGTATAATTACCTGCAGTAAGTTTGTACAAATACATTCCGCTTGCTAAATTGGAAGCGTTGAAGCTAACTTCATAATTTCCCGCTGTTTTTATTTCGTTAATTAAAGTTGCTATTTCACTTCCGAGAATATCGTAAACTTTTAACGTTACTAACCCCTGTTCTGCAATTGAATATTTTATTGTTGTAATTGGATTGAACGGGTTGGGATAGTTTTGCATTAAATTATAGCTAAAAACTTTTTCCGGAGCGGCGGCAATCTTTCCGGCTTTATCTACATAGTATTCAACTTGATTGGAGGGGCCTGAATCATCTTCGCTTAAAAATACAGCGACAACTTAGTATTGCGCGTTTTTAGGAATCTCGCCATCGGGTTTAATTATTTCTAATTCATTATCAACAAAAACAAATTCTTCATTACTTGCGCTGCCTATTAATTCAAAACCGGCTGATTCCCATTTTCTGTAAATTTTATATTCATACACATATTCTTCCCCCGGATACGGCGCCCATATTAACATTGGATGATTGTTATATTTACTTTTAAATACCGATTTATTCCAATCAATAGTTTCTAT
>MNYQ01000082.1 GCA_001873185.1 Ignavibacteria bacterium CG2_30_36_16
GAATTATAGGAATTGTAGGAAAATTTTTCCCAACCGGCGCTCACAAAGTTGGCGCAACTTACGGCTGTTTAGCTCCATATCTCGTAAGCGGTAAATTCGATCCCGAATATCACAAAGCTGTATGGCCTTCGACAGGGAATTATTGCCGCGGTGGTTCATTCAACTCTGCGCTTCTATCAGTTCATGCAGTTGCTATTCTGCCGGAAGAAATGAGTAAAGAACGATTTGCCTGGCTTAAGGAAATCGGCGCAGAAGTTTATGCCACACACGGCTGTGAAAGTAATGTAAAAGAAATTTACGATAAGTGTCATGAACTTGAAGCCGAAAGCGATCAGTATCTTATATTAAATCAATTCGACCAGTTTGGAAACGCAGTGTGGCATTATGAAGTTACCGGCTATACAATTGAAAAATTGTTTAATCAAATAAAAAAACGAAATCAAAAATTAAGCGGATATGTTAGCGCTACCGGCTCTGCCGGGACTTTAGCTGCCGGTGATTATCTTCGTGAAAAATTTCCGTCTTTAAAAGTTTTATGTTCTGAAGCACTACAATGCCCGACCGTTTTAATGAATGGTTTTGGCGGACACCGAATTGAAGGAATTGGAGACAAGCATATACCCTGGATTCATAATGTAAAAAACACAGATGCGGTTGCAGCTATTGATGATGAGCAAACTTTAAGAATTTTAAGATTGTTCAATGACCCCGAAGGGCATAAATGGCTTACTAAACTCGGCGTTAATAAAGCGGATCTAAACAAATTATCTTATCTCGGAATTTCATCCATCTGCAATTTATTGAGTGCTATTAAATTGTCTAAATATTTTGAGTACAACGAAGACGATGTTGTTTTTACTGTGTTCACGGATTCGGTAGATCTCTACAATTCACGGCTCGAAGAATTGAACAACCAATGGGGAGCTTATTCTGAAAGGCAAGCCGAAGTGGATTGGACCAGCACACTAAAAAATCAAGGAGTGGATTATTTTAAAGAATTATCCTACTACGAAAAGAAAGCTGTTCATAACTTAAAATATTTTACATGGGTAGAGCAGCAAGGAAAAAGTGTTGATGAATTAAACGCTCAATGGTATGATGAAAACTATTGGAAGGAAAGATTTTCTATTGCGCCGAAATGGGATGAGATGATAAAAGATTTTAACCAGAAAGTCGGGTTGGAAGTTTAGTATAATTTTCAACAAGGATGAAACTATGCCTGAGCATCGTGTAAAAATATTGAAGAACGTTTTTTTATCTGCGGATGAAAATTTATTGAAATTAGTTGACATACAATTTTCAGATAGTATTGAAAAAATAATTGATAGAACTTCCGCAAAGATTAATTGGCAGGAAACAAACACTTTTGAAAAACGGAAAAAAATTATTCGCAGTTTCCAGCAAACCGAATATCCTTCCGAAGTAAAAATTTATGACGGTGAATTTTTTGTTGTGATTCCTGGAGGAATCGATTCACATGTTCATTTCAACACGCCCGGTTTTGAAGACAGAGATGATTTCGAGCATGGTTCTACTGCCGCAGCATTCGGAGGAGTAACAACGGTAATTGACATGCCATGCACTTCCATTCCTCCTGTTACCAACAAAATTAATTTTAATATAAAATTAGAAGCGCTTAAAAACCGAAGCTTGATAGATTATTATTTCTGGGGTGGTGTTTGCGGAAATGATTTTGATAACAAACTTAATGTGGAAAAGCAAATAACAGATCTTTCCGAAAAGGGAGTTGCAGGCTTTAAAACTTATTTGATTTCCGGAATGGAAACATTTTCTGATTTGAATGAAGAAAGAATTTTACAAACTGCAAAGTGGGTAAAGAAAACAAACAAACCTATGGCAGTTCATGCCGAAGATAAAAAAATGATCTTTGACAGAAGTGCGGCTGCTAAAAATGCAGGTCAAATTGATTGGAGGGCTTACTGTGCAGCAAGAGATGAACAGGCGGAAGCAAGTGCAATTAAATTACTTGTTGATATTGCACAAAAAACCGAATGCAGGATTCACGTTGTTCATTTAAGTTCTAAACCTGGTTTGGATTTTATAAGGGAAGCACAAAGCAAAGGATTACAAATAACTGCTGAAACTTGTCCCCATTATTTATTTTTTACGCAGAACGATTTCAACAATAAAAATATATCTTCTTATCTTAAAACTGCTCCGCCGGTTAAAAACTCAATTGACCGGGAAGCCCTATGGCAAGGCTTGAATGACGGAACTTTATCTTTTGTTGTAACAGATCATGCCGGATGCAACCCCGAAAAAGACAAATCCTCAAAAAACTTTTGGGAGGTTTATGGTGGAATTCCAGGAGTCGAGCATCGTGTGCCTTTTTTATTCAGCGAAGGATTTTTAAAAAACAAATTAACGCTGTCAAAAACTATTAAATTATTATCAACTAATGTTGCCGACTATTTTAATCTTAAAGGGAAAGGACATATTAAAAAAGGATATGACGCAGACTTTGCATTAATAAATTTGTGGAAAGGAAAAGAAATTAATTCCTCAGAAATGCATAGTAAAGGTAAGTATACGCCGTTTCATGGAGATACATTTAATTCAATTGTGGAAAAAACTTTTTTGCGCGGTCAATTAATTATGAATAGTTCGGGAGAGACCGAACGATCTATTGGATACGGAAAAATTTTGCAAACAAGAGTTTAGATAATGATTGTTAATACTATTTTATGAACACCGATAAAAATATTACGATTACAAATGCGTGGATAGTCCAAATATCCGGACAAAAAATAGTTCCTGTTTTCGGAGATATTTTAATTTCCGAAGGATGCATCTCTGACATAAAGGAAAAAGATTATAAAAATTTATACACTCAACCGGCAAAATATTTTTCGAATACAATCAATGCAGGTGGAAGGGTAGTAACCGTTCCGATGATAAATTTTCATGACCATTTCTATTCTCGTTTAGCAAAGGGTCTTCCATTAACGGGATCAATGGAAAATTTTGAAAATATTCTTCGCAATCTTTGGTGGAAATTAGATGTTGTTCTCGATGCTGAAATGATACGCGCTTCGGCTCAGATGGCTGCGCTTGAGTCAATACGAAATGGCGTTACTTATATTTTCGATCATCACTCATCTCCAAAATATGCAAACGGGAGTTTAGAAACTATAGCCGATGTACTTCGTGAATTTGGACTTCGCGGCGTACTTTGTTTTGAATCTACCGATCGTAATGGGAAACAACTTGCCGAAAATGGAATCTCAGAAAACTTAAATTATCTAAGAAATTCGACCGACAATGATTTTAAAGCTATGTTCGGACTTCACGCTTCTTTTACATTAAACGATGATACACTCCGTAGAACTTCTGAAGTAATAAAAGAATATGGGCTTGGAATTCACATACATTTATGCGAAGACAAAATTGATCGTGAAGAGAGTTTGAAAAATTTTAAAAATAATCCCGTCGATAGACTTAATCATTTTGGTTTATTGAATGATAAAAGCATTTTAGCGCATGGAATTCATCTTACAGATGAAGACTACCGTTCAATATCAAATTGCGGCAGCGCTATTGTTTATAATTTGGATTCTAATTTTAATAACGCAGTAGGGCTGCCGGAAATTTTACGCACCCCGCTTAATGTCCCCATACTTACTGGAACTGACGGAATGAATTCGAACCCTGCAAGAACATTTAAACAGCTTTTTCTCCTTGCCAGACATCAGGGAATGACGTTTGAACAATCATTGGATTGGATAAAAAAAGTTTATTTTGATGAACTAAATTTTGTACAAAAATATTATCCCGATTTTTCTTCTCTCAAAACTAAAGATAGAGCTGATTTGATTATTTGGGACTATATTCCTCCGACTCCTTTTATGGAAGAAAATTTTTGGGGACATTATATATACGGCATACTTGATCGCCCTATTCACAGTGTTATTCAAAACGGAAATATATTAATGAATAACTTTAGGATGGATTTTGCAGAATCTGAATACCAGCAAAACATTGCTGCGCAAGGAAGCCGGCTCTATAAAAATATGTTATAACTAAATTCGATTTAGACAAAGGAATAAAGAAATGAATCTTGCCCAAACAATATTGAAAAAAGCCGAAGACTACAGCAGCTACACCGCAAACAATTTATCAAAATTGATACAAATTAAATCTTTAAGCGGTGAGGAAGAAGGGGTGGCTAAAGCGCTAATTCAAATGATGGAAGAAGCTGGCTTTGATGAGGCAAAAATTGATGGACTCGGAAATGTGATAGGCAGAATAGGAAACGGAAAAAAAATAATAGCTATTGATGGTCATATCGATACGGTTGATCTGGGTAATCTGGAAGATTGGGATTTTCATCCTCTTTGCGGAGAAATTAAAAATGGCTTTGTTCTCGGAAGAGGATCCGTTGATCAATCCGGTGGACCCGCAGCATTTATTACTGCAGGAAGAATTTTAAAAGAAATAGGACTACCGGATGATGTGTCCGTTTATTTTACGGGAACAGTGCAGGAAGAAGACTGCGATGGTCTCTGTTGGAATTACATTATTGAAGAAGATAAAATAAAACCGGATTGCGTAATTGTAACCGAGCCTACAAATTTAAATATTTATCGCGGGCATCGCGGAAGAATGGAAATTGAAGTTTCATTTTATGGATTATCTGCGCACGGCTCAGCTCCTGAAAGAGGAAAGAATGCTATTTATATGGCTTCCCGTACCGCTTTAGAAATTGAAAAATTAAATGAACGATTGGCTTATGATAAATTTCTCGGTAAAGGTTCGGTTACTATTTCCGAATTTATTTCTTCAAGTCCCTCTCTCTGCGCTGTTTCTGATTTCGCTAAAATTCATCTCGATAGAAGATTAACCTGGGGTGAAGATAAAGAGCTGGCTCTAAATCAGGTAAGAAAAATCGTTGAAGGAATGAATGCAAAAATTGTGCTGCTTAATTATGAAAAAACCTCATTTACAGGATTAAAATATGGAATGGAAAAATATTATCCCACGTGGAAAATAGATGAAGATCATGAGGTGATCAAAAACGGAGTGAAAACTTTTTCGGAACTTTTTAATTCAAAACCTAAAGTTGATAAGTGGACATTTTCCACAAATGGCGTAACCATAAATGGAGTTCATAAAATTCCGGTTATCGGCTTTGGTCCTGGAAATGAAGTAATGGCGCACGCGCCGAACGAGAAAGTTCCTGTAGAGCATTTGGTGAAAGCAAGTGCTTTCTATGCGTTGTTTTGTCAAACATATTAAAGAAAATAAATCAAGGAGAATATCAGATGAGCCAAGAATCGTACGAAGGAATTTGCTGTTATTGCAATGAAGTAGTAACAAAAAGAACAGTGGGAAAGCATTTAGATAAATGTAAAGAAAAAAAAGCGTTGGATTCTCAATTCGGCAACGAGAACAACTTTAAATTCTTTTCGCTTTTAGTGGAAGCTACGTATGATAAGTCTTTTTGGATACTCATTGAAGTTTCATCAGTTTTAACATTAAAAAATATTGATCAATTTTTACGCGATATTTGGCTTGAGTGCTGTGGACATTTGAGTGCATTTTATCATTCGAAAACCAAAATTGCCATGAGTAGAAAATTGTATGATGTTTTTCAGAAAGGTCTCATTTTAGACTATGAATACGATTTTGGCTCAACTACAGATTTAAAGATTAAAATTTTATCTCAAATAGATTCTTCTGATAAAAAACAAATTCGTGTTTTGGCAGTCAATAAAAAGTCTGAAATTTTATGTTCTGCATGCCGGGAAAAACAGTCAATTTATGATTGTACTTTATGCGGGGAAGAATTATGCGAAAGTTGTACAAAGACACATCAGTGTTTTATAGATGAGGGAGAAGAATATATTGCTGAGAAGGTAAATTCACCTCGTTCCGGTGTTTGTGGGTATGATGGGCAGAATAAATTTATTATCAAAAAATATTTCCCAAAAGACATTCCAAATGTTTTATAATATTATCTAATTAAAAATGGAGAACCCGAATGGTTTCAGATCTTTCAAAAAAACATTTTCTGACATGCGAAGACTGGACTAAGGTAGAACTTGATACAGTATTTGAAACGTCATTCAAATTAAAAAATCAATTTCTTAATGAAGAACCGCATCTGTATCTTCCGCATAAAACTTTGTTCATGATTTTCTTTGAGCAGTCAACCCGAACCAGAAATTCAATGGAAGCCGGAATGACGCAGCTTGGCGGGCATGCACACGATTTAACAGCCGACAAAATGCAGCTATCACATGGAGAATCTGCAAAAGATACTGCGATCATTCTTTCTCGAATGGGGCATGGAATCGCTTCAAGAAATTGTTTCTATGGAATTGGGAATGATTATCTAAATGAGATGGCAAAGTATTCCACAAGACCGGTAATGTCTTTGCAGGATGATATCTACCACCCATTTCAAGGTTTGGCAGATTTAATGACGATCTTTGAACACTTCGATAAAAATCCCAAAGGGTTAAAAGTAACAATATCCTGGGCATACGCAGATACCCATAGCAAGCCTCTTTCCGTTCCGCAATCGCAAATTCTTCTTTTCCCACGCTACGGTATTGACGTAACAGTTGCACATCCGAAAGAATTTCCGCTAAGTAAAAATATAGTTGATAAAGCAAAGCTAAATGCAGCAGCAGGTGGTGGAAGTATTAAATTTACAAACAACATGGATGAAGCGTTTGAAGGCGCTAATATTGTAATCCCTAAAAATTGGGGAGGCTTTGGCGCATATAGTGTTCCGGAATATTTAGACAATGAAACTGAATGCAAAAAAGAAATGAAGGAAAATCTCGATAAATACAAATCGTGGATTTGCGACGAACATAAGATAAAACTTGCCGATAAGAATGTTAAACTGATGCACGCTCTTCCTGCTGACAGAGGGCACGAAGTTACCGATGAGATTTTAGATAATGAAAATATTTCTATTGTTTTTGATGAAGCAGAAAATAGGCTTCACACAGCTAAAGCCATAATGTCGCTAACAATGTAAGAATAGAATAGAACACGGATGCCACCGGTAGTACGGATTATCACTGAGTTATCTTCGGGCATCTATTGAATCTGTGTCGTCGGTATTCTATATGGATTAAAAAATGAATTACTTATATAAATGTTTTAATTGCAGCAAAGAAATTTCTTCTAATGTAATTGAAAAGGAATTTCATTACTTATGCCCCGCGTGTGGGAGAGCAGAAAGAAACAAACCTCTCGAAGGTGTTTTAACGGTTGAATATGATTATTTCGAATTAAAAAGGAAATTATCGAGAGAAGATTTTTTTAAGTTACCTCCCGGCAAATTCTGGTTGTATCCCGATTTATGGCCAGTTAATTTTCAAAACTTCAACAGTGAGCAATTAATAAAACTTTCGCTCCCTTCCGATCAGCTTTTAAAATATAAAATTGATGGAAGAGATTTATGGTTGTTTGATGAAACACGCAATCCAACTCTTTCCTACAAGGATAGGGCCTCATCGTTAGTCGCACTAAAAGCTTTACAACTTGGAATAACTGAGATAGCCGCAGCATCAACAGGAAATGCAGGCTCTTCAATTGCAGGTATTTGTGCACGGCTTGGTTTGAGATCGCACATTTTCGTTCCGTCCGCAATTCCAGAAGCAAAAAGAATTCAAATACAATCTTTCGGTTCAAATTTATATGTAGTTGCCGGTAGTTATGACGATGCGTTCGATCTCTGTTTGGAAGCAGCAACTTTTAATAACTGGTACAATAGAAATACTGCGTATAATCCTTTTACAATTGAAGGTAAAAAATCTGCGGCTTTTGATATTTTTATTTCGACGCAAGGAAATATTCCGGATATAATATTTGTTCCGGTTGGTGATGGTGTAATTATCTCAGGCATTTATAAAGGTTTTACAGAGTTATTAAAAATGGGTTGGATTGAAAAACTGCCAAAATTAATTGCTGTTCAATCCATCGGCAGTAATGCTTTGGTACGATTTTTAGAAACGGGGGTTTTTAATTTCCAAGTTGCGAATACAATTGCAGACAGCATTAGCGCCGGAGCGCCCCGGAATTTATATATGGCAGCAGACAGCGTAAATAAAACAAATGGTAAAGCAATTTCTGTAACGGATGATCAAATATTTTCGGCACAAAAAATTATAGCTGAAAAGTTTGGCATTTTAGCCGAGCCATCATCCGCCGCATCTCTTGCCGGATATATCAAGATGGATGATTTAGGTGAAATCAGCAAAAGAGAAAAAGTATTATTATTAATTACAGGGAATGGTTTAAAAGATATATCGGCTCTTGATAAATGGAATAATAAACCTGGTGCAAAAACATCATCCCGATGGAAAGAATCATTTGGACTAAAATAATCTGCAAAGTTTGACCTCAATACTGGTTTTAAATTGTCAGCAAATCATTATCGGACATTTAGCATAAATTTTCTCAGCATAAATTAATTCGAGATGATTAGTATAATTCGTGCCTCAAATTTTTCACTATCATTACATCCCCTTGTCCTAATTAAAATTTTATTCCCTTACCACCCATAAATTAGGATTTCTGGATGTATTAAATACGGCACGAATGATAACGAGATTATCTGTTTTGTTGATAGTGAAGTGAATCATAAATGGAAATTTCTATAATGGAATACAATGAACATTATCGTAGCGAATCTGATAATAAGGATTATGTTTAAGAAGATTAATGTGCGTCCGTATCTCGTTAAGAAATTTTTTCCCGAGTCCTGCCAACTGTTTATTATACCACTCAATTCCTTGCTGAATATCTTCAACAGCGTCAGGTTCAATTTTAATTTTAAAGGACATTAATCAAACTTGAATTTATTATGGACTTTACTCCAATCTATAAGCCGTTCTGGATTTTTGTTAGTCTTTTTAATGCGATCTCTAACAATAATTTTTTGTTCTTCCGGTATTTCGACTTCCCGGGATATTGTAATACCTAATTGATCGATGAGTTCCATAAAAAAATCTACTTTTTTGTCAGGAATTTTTACTGTTATTTCTTTCATATTAAAATCCTTTTGCTGAAAATGAGTTCAACATATTTAGAAAATCAGATGGCAACAACACTTGAACTGTACAAATATATGCCAATAATAAATCGCAATCAATTTCAAGAATAATCAGGTAAACTGCCACGTTCTAAGAATTTGTTTTTTTAAGTTTCACTATTCTGCAAAGAAAAATGTATATCAAATTGATGCCGGAAAATATTTATTTCGCTTTTATTCTTTCCTTTATCGGCAGCCTATAATAGCGTGTTCCATCATATTGATAAAACGCATTAGCCACTGCAGCAGCAGTTGGAACAAGACCAATTTCACCAACGCCTTTTACGCCATAAGGTCCATGTGGATCGGGAACTTCAATTCCGATCACCTCCAACTTTGGCATCTCTTTTGCCCTTAAAATTCCGCACTTTCTTAATCGCGTACTTTTAGGAACGCCTTCTTCAAGCGGAAGATCTTCACTGAGTGCATAACCTAATCCCATGTGAATCGAACCTTCAATTTGTCCTTCGAATAAATTCGGGTTAATAATTTTACCGGCGTCGTGAGCCGCATAAACAGTATCAATTTCTCCTTCACCATTAAGTACTACAACTTGAGTAGCGTAACTATACGAGTAATGGGTTATAATTTCTTTTGTCTCGTTGCCTGGTTTAGTCGTCCAATCACAAACCCACTCACCGAGATAAACATTGCCTGCAAGTTCGGCGAGTGAATGTTTATTTAAATCTTCTTTTAGTTTTTTACATGTGTTTGAAATAGAATTACCGATAATGGATGTCGCTCTCGAAGCAGTAGTCATACCGGCAGTTGCTCCTTCGGAAGTATCAACACGAACTTCCACAATATCAGGGTCGATGCCTGTTTCTTCGCATAAAAACTGTACAGCCATAGTATTAACGCCCTGTCCCATCTCCGTCCAGCCATGATGCAAAATAATTTTTTCGTTGGATATAATTTCAATTTTAATTTTTCCTTCATCAGCCATGCCGTTACCAATACCAGTATTTTTAATTCCACAAGCAATACCTGCAAACTTAGCGTTGTAGAAAAAATCTTTTACTGCTAATAAAGTTTGCCTTACACCGCTTCCAGCACGGATTATTTGACCGGTCGCAGTCATATCTCCTTCAACCAATGCATTGTCGTATCTAAACTGCCATCTATCAAAATTGCCTTTTTCACACAAATCATCAATGCAACTTTCAACAGCAAACGTAACCTGATTTACACCAAAGCCCCGCATTGCACCGCAGGGAAGATTATTTGTGTAAACTGCGCGACTAACAATATTAACATTTGGAATTTGATAGGCTCCGGTTGCATGTCCGGCGGCTCTTTCTAAAATTTTCATTCCAACAGAAGCATAAGCGCCGGTATCACCAAGAATATCAGCTTTAAGAACAGTAAGCTTCCCCTGTTTATTACAGCCCAAAGTATAGTTCATCCTTAAAGGATGGCGTTTGGGATGCATAATTATTGATTCATCTCTGTTCAAAAAAACTTTAACGGGCTTCTTTAATAAGAATGAAAAGAGCGCTGCGTGTCCCTGCACTGAAAGGTCTTCCTTACCGCCAAAACCACCGCCATTCGGAACAAGAATTACACGTACTTTATCTAAAGGAAGATTTAAAATCTTAGCAATTTGTTTTTGGTCTTCATAAATACCCTGCCCCTGAGATAAAACCTCAACACCATTTTCTGTTGTACGCGCTATTGAACATTCCGTTTCCATAAAACCGTGTTCAATTCTTTGAGTATAATAAACACCTTTGGAAACGTACTCTGCCCCGTTAATCGCAGCTTCAACTTCTCCACGATTTATTATTGTTTCAGAAAGAAGATTTCCTTTGGGATGAATTTTATGCGCGCCAGGAGTTAAAGCTTGTTCCATATCCGTTAATGGTTTGAGAACTTCATATTCTACTTCTATTAATTTTACGGAACACCGTGCAATGGCTTCCGTCTCAGCAACTACTCCCGCAATTACATCTCCTACATATCTTGTTTGCTCTCCAACATCAATCATTAAAGGCCAATCAGAAATAATTAATCCGGAATAACGATCTCCGGGAATGTCTATGGCGGTAAATACTTTTAAGACTCCGGAAAGCGCTTGCGCCTTTTTAGTGTTGATCGATAAGACTGTTGCACGCGGATGATCACTGAACTTCAGTGCACCGTAAACCATTCCATCTAATTTCATATCGGCTACAAAGAGACTTTTACCGAGTACAAGATTTGCTGCGTTATATTTCGGATGCCTCTTGCCTACTTTTCCGTCCGTTTTTAGAATCGGAATTTCTTTTAAATCTCTAATTGCATCGGCGGCGTATAAAATTGAATCAACAATTTTTTTATAACCGGTGCATCTGCATAAGTTTGGGTTTATTGCAAACTCAACTTCTTCTCTTGTGGGAGATGGATTTATATCTACTAAAACTTTTGCCTGCATAACAATACCGGGTATGCAGAACCCGCATTGAACGCCGCTCTTTTCAATAAATGCACTCGCAAAAACTCTTTGCCTGTATTCGCCAATTCCTTCGATAGTGGTTACTTCGCCGCCCTCTACTTTTTTCATCGGGACGGCGCAGGAGAGGACGCCTTTTCCGTTTAATTCAACGACACAGCATCCGCAAGCAGCTTGAGGCGCACAGCCGTCTTTAGGAGATGTAATCCCTTCGTGTTCCCTTAAATAAGTAAGCAAAGGAAGTTCTGGATCGCCTGTATATTCTTTTTTATTTCCGTTAAGTATGAATTGCATAATATTTTTTTTTAATTACTAAATAGTAGTCACGTGATTAATACCGATCTTTATAGCAAATAATAATTAAGTTTATCACTTTGACCAAAGAGAGAAGTCTGATAATTGGCACAGATTTCTCAGTTGAGGATTCCTTCGAAATGACTCTTAATAAAACCTTGCTAAGCCTCATTAATTGACGATAACCCAAATTATTTTGTGCTAAATGTTTCATTTAAAAATTGATATCTCTGCCAAATTTTTAATTAAAAAACACATCTCTGCTGCGTTATGAAGATTAACTTCCTTAACTGAATCGGATTTAAATTGAATATCCGAAAGTAGAAAATCGTCACTCCCGAATTTAGCAGAAATTAAATCAGACTCGTATACAAAATAATTTTCTTTAAAGGATAGCTTTTCAATACTGTCGTTATTTTTATATTTTAAAACATCATCTACATAAAAGTACCCAATGTTTTCTTGATCGAAACTTGTTTCGGTCAAATAGAACATCGGTTTGGTTTTGTAAGGCGCACCGTTTGTAGGACAGAAGGTATTACAGTTACCACACTCGTTGCAAAAGTTTCCGATAGTAATAATTTGATTACTTTGTTTGACGCTAAAATTTCTTTCCGTTTTTATTGTTACTTTTTCCCCATTTTTCGATACTATATAAATTGGAATATTTGCAGTGTCTACTTTGAATCCGATGTTTGCAAAATTGGGGCAAACGCTAACACAAATATTACAAATGTCATTACAATAAAGACAGCGCTGCGCTTCTTTTACTGCGGCATCTTCATCTAAAACGGGGTGAACAAGATCAAAACTGATGCGTTGTTCAATTTCAATTTCCGGTAAACTAATGCCAAATTCTCTGCGGGCTAATTTTTTCTGAAATTCCAATCGAGATAATTTTTGATCTGCTTTTTCAATAGTCAGTTGCCTTCTCTCTACCGCTTTTTGAATAATATTTTCAGCCGATCTTCTTCCATCGCCCATAGCGTTGATTAATGAATCTGCTCCTCTTATCGCATCACCGCCTGCAAACACATTCGGAATTTGTGTCTCGTTAGTTTTATTATCAACAATCAATTTTTTCCCCGGCACAAAATCTAATTCTACATTCTGTCCTATTGCAGTAATAATATTATCAAAAATTAATTTGAACTCTGATCCGATAATTGGAACCGATTTTCGTCTTCCGCTTTCATCTTTTTCATCAAGCTGCATAATAATGCATTGAATTGAAAGCGAACCATTCTGCCGTGATTCAATTGAAACTGGAGCGATAAGTTCGTGCAGTTCAATTCCTTCATCTAATAATGCCTTTATTTCATCCTGCCCGGCGGGCATCTCCCTTTTTGTTCGCCTGTAAAGCATCATCACTTTTCCATCTTTACCAACCAATCTTTTTGCAGTGCGGGCTGCATCAATTGCAGAAAGCCCGCCGCCAATAACTGCTACTGACTTACCAAGAATTACATTTTCGTTTTTGCGAACTTTAAAAAGAAAACTTAATTGATCTGTTACTCCGTTTAATTCTTCTCCCTGAATTTTTAACCGCTTGCTTTTTTGAGCGCCAACGCCAACAAATAAATAATCGTTCCTCTTCTGCAGATCAATAAAAAATTTTTCGGTTACCTTTTGATTAAAATGAAACTGAACTCCTGCCGTCTTTATAATCTCAATATCATTTTTAATACTTTCGTCATTCAACCGGAAGTTAGGAATTGACCCGGAGACCATTCCTCCTGCGAATGATTTGCCCTCGTATACATTGACTTCAAATCCCTGCAATGCAAGAAAGTATGCACAGCATAAGCCCGACGGACCTGCGCCGATTACTGCTGCTTTTAAACCATTTTTATTATTCGTATTTATTTCTGCAATGCTGTGGAATTTTTCGGAAATAAATCTCTTTATTCCACGAATGAGCAGAGGATTATCGTAATTAATTCTTGTGCATTTGGATTGGCAGAGATGGTCGCAAACATTGCCGGTTATATTCGGAAGGGGATTATCCTTTAGAATTGACTTAAAAGCTTTGTTGAAATTTCCATTTGCCGTGTAGTACATATACTCTGGAATGTTTTGCGAAACAGCGCATTCTTCAACGCATGGGGCGTGAATACAGTCGTATGCGGTTAACGTCCGTTTTGTTTTAATATTTTTATACGGGAAATTATTTTTTTTGTACGTTTCGTTTACAAGATCGGCAGATGCGTAAATATTTAAATTATGAAGTCCTGCTTTAGTCAGATTATTTATGTCGGCTTTTGCTTTTATAAAATTATCAATATTATTTTGCCCGGTGTTAAAAATTGATTTGTGAATTTCTTCGAGGTACTGAGTAAGACGGAGGTAGCCGCCGGGCTTTAGTAGATCGGAACAAACGGTAATTGGTTTAAGATTGCACGCAAGTGTATCTGCGGCATTAAATGCATCAACACCGGCGGAGAATGAAATATCAAGTTGTCCATCAAAATCAGTTTGTAACTTTTTCGCAAGATTAATACTAATAGGGTGAAGCGCCCGCCCGCTTGTGTAAACCATCTTTTCTTTTTCAGGAAGCCAGTTAGTTGAGTTGACCGATTCAAGTGTATTTGTCAGCTTCAATCCGAATTGCACGTTAACTTGATCAGCGCTTTGCTTCAGTGACTTTATTATTTTAACAGCTTCATCATAATTTAAGTCGTGTTCAAAAACTTCATCGGGTACTGAGATATTATAACCGAGCTTGTCATTCAAGATGTTTCTTAAAGTCTCTTTCCCTAACAATGTAGGATTGAGCTTTAGTGAAGTGTTAAGTTTTCGTTCTTCAATCAAGTACCGGCAGATTTTTTCAATTTCATTCGATGGGCAGCCGTGCATTGTTGATAAAGTTACGTTATCCGAAATTTGATCCGGAATTTTTACTTCGTGAATTTTTGGATAAAACGATTTAAGTTTTTCAATCTTATCTTTTTTTTCTTCGCTGCAGTCGTTCATTTTATCTAAGAACCACTGAACATTAGGTTTTTGAATTCCGGCTAGGTCGTAACCAACGCTCATATTAAAAATAAAACCCGGCTCGCTTTCATTCCAGCCAAATTTATTTTTTAAAAGATGAATAATAATCCACGCATTTAAATATTCGTCAAATGAATCTTCAATCTTCAACTCCTGCGACCATTCGCAGTTATAGCCCACGTCCTCCATATCGATACAGGGTTTGGTTACATCAATTTCATCCAAAGTTTGAATTGTTTTTAACTCGATATAACGCGCGCCGCAGAGCCACGAAGCGATAATATTATGTGCAAGCTGTGTATGGGGACCGGCGGCAACTCCAATTGGAGATTCAAGAAGTTTGCCGTAACGTTTCATTCGAAAAGTATCGGTCTTTTTAGGAGTAAAGAATAATTCCTTATATATGCCGAAGATGCGTTCATCTCTCTCTTCGGAAAGAATCCACCTAAAAAGTTTTTCAATACCTATTCTGTAAAGTCTATCGCTCATTCGGCATCATAGTTAACATTACTTATTGTGAGTTGAAGCGGTAAAACATTTTTTAAAAGTCATCCCGCTGTTTGAATCATAGTAAAATCTTATCCCTAAATTATTTAAGTTTTTAATAAACCGCAAAAAGTAAAATTATTATTAGGCTTCTTCAAAAAACAAAAAAAGTGGAGGACAGAGGAATTTCTAATTCTCAGTTGCGATTGCTGTATCTATTATCAAAATCATCTTTCTATTTGGAATTATAATCAACGATTATTCAAAAATAACGAAACCGATGTTGCAATCTATGTAGTCAAATGTAAAAACAAATTGAAACTATACTTTACTTTAATTTCTAAAGATTAATCTATTAATCTCTAAAAGCTCTCTCCACCAAATCTTTTTGCTGCTGCACAGAAATTCTTAACGAACCGACGGCAGGTGACGCGCTCTCCGGTCTGCCGGAGTAATATAGTTTTTGTCCACCACTTAAACTTTCGCTTAAACGGGAGGCAAGGAAATTCCACGCGCCCATATTTTTTGTGTTTAGATTGAATAGGCTAAGTTGATAAAATTCCATTTTTAATTAGCGGCGTGTTTTCAAGAATAGGACAGAGCGCTTACGGTTGGACTTAGCAGGCGATGTGCTGCCTGAGAAAGAATGAATAGAAATCTTTGTAAATTTGCATGAACGAACTGTATTTAAAGTATAAATTTAACTAAGTTTGCATAGCAAAGAATGTTGAGGAAACCTGTTTCATCGGTTCTCTGCATTTTATATTCTGTTTAAAGTTTTGGTTATTTTTAAATGTTATTTAACTTTTGAACAAAACTATGAAACCAATTTTACTCGTTGTTTTCTTTTTTACATTCGTCAACGCTCAAGATCACTTCACGGGTCTTTTAATAGACTCCATTTCATACGCTAATTCTCCGGTGCAGGCTCCCTTAATGCGGGGCGATTATTTAAATTTACCCAAAGCAGCTTCGTTAAAAATGTTTTCACCAACTCCCGGTAATCAAGGTTCCTATGGTACATGTGCAGGCTGGGCAACGGCATATTCCTGCCGAACAATTTTGGAAGCATTCAAGAATAAATGGAATAAAGATGCTATCGATAGTAATGCGTTTTCTCCATCCTTTGTATATAATCAAATCAGATTAAATGATAATTGCAGCGGCGGTTCCTCGCTTATTGATGCGTTAGATGTTCTAAAAAATCAAGGAGTGTTAACACTTAAAGAATTTGAATATAGCTGTTCAAGAAAAATAAATAGTAATGATTTGCAAAATGCTGTTAAGCATAGAATAATAGAGTACAGAATGGTTGCCAGCAAGCGCAATAAAAATCAAACTATGTTTGTTAAAAAAAGTTTAGCCGAAAATAAACCTGTTGTAATGGCGATGGATGTAGCTCCTTCTTTTCATCACACCGGCGAATTGTGGAAGCCAGATAGCGCCGAGTATAAAAGTTGGTCTCAAGGTCATGGAATTGGAGTAGTTGGCTATGACGATAATAAATTCGGCGGTGCTTTTCAACTCATCAATAGCTGGGGCACACAGTGGGGCAAAGATGGTTACACATGGATGCGATATAAAGATTTTGATTTTTTCTGCCTCTGGGCTTATGAATTGATAGATAAGACTGAAACAGATTCATTAACGCCAAATTTGTCCGGCAAAATTGTTTTTCGCCAAAATACCGGAGACACAATGAAGGCGAAATTTAACGGCAGCTATTTCGAAATGGAAAAATCCTACACATCGGGAACACTATTCGAATTATTTTTTTCCAATAATCAGCCGGCGTATGTGTATGCTTTTAGTTCCGACTTAAACAACAATGTTTACAAAATCTTTCCATTTAATGAGCGGATGGTTGCTTATCTGCCTTATAGCCAAAATAACATTGCCATCCCGGATGAAGACAGCTATAATATGCTTGACGAAAATCCCGGTAAAACTTATTTCTGTTTTTTGTACTCAACCGAAAGTTTGAACATTGACGATCTATTAGAAAAAGTTAAAAGCTCGCCGGGGTTGTTTTTTGAGAAAGTACAAAAATCATTTTCAGAAATGCTGATTGATAAACAGAATATAAAATATAAATACAAAGACGCAGTTGAGTTTGAAGCTAATAGTAAAGGACGAAAAGTGATTCCGATAATTATAGAAATTAACCATACAAACTAATTTAATTTTAAGGATTGATATGAATAGAAAGTTACTCTTTAGTTCGATATTATTTTTTATCTTTTTTACAATATCGAATTATGCACAACAAACAACTGAAGGCACATTTGAAGTTTCTGACGGCAAAGTTATTATCCATTATAATTTGAATGCCTCGCCGGATTATGATTACGAAATTAATGTAAAACTAAAACGAAAAGGAAATTCGTCTTTCGAATATGTGCCGGATGATATATCCGGCGACGTTGGTGAAGACAATTTCACTTCCGGAAGAAAAACAATTACATGGGTTTTAACCGAAAGTGAAACTTCTAAATTTGACGGCGATGATTTCTATTTTGAGATAAATATAAAAGAAATAAAAAGCGGCGGATTGTCATGGCTTTATTATGCAGGCGCAGCAGTTCTTGGCGGCGGTGCAGCGGCGCTGCTTTTGTTAACAAAAAAAGCTGACGAAACTACGCCGAATTCATCTTTTCCAACGCCGCCGGCGCGTCCATAAAATAATTTATTAGGTGATTAAAATGAAAAAGTTTATAATTCTCTCCCTCTTGTTTACCAATTTTATATTTGGTCAAATCACAATCACAACCCCGAGCGGACGCATTGTGCCAAAGCAAGCAGCAGACAAGATACCGCCGGTGATAAACATTACCGAACCCGCAATACATAATCTTAATTTAGTTACAGTTAAAAACAAAAAACTTAAGTTAATTGGTAATGTCCTTGATGACAGTAAGCTGCTCTCGTTTTCTGTTAATAATAGAGAAGTTCGGTTAGATGGTTCAAATAATTTTGAAGATGAAGTTGAACTTAAACCGGGGAATAATACAATAGATTTTAAAGCGATTGATGAATACAAAAACGTGGGACAGTATAACATTAAGGTGTTTTTCCAATCGGATCGATCTGCTCCGTTAATAACAATTACTGAACCTAAAATAATTGAAGGGGAGGAATTTATCCATAAAAAAGTCACGCTTACAATACGTGGAAAAGTATTTGATGAAAGCGGTATAAGAGATGTATTCGTTAATAATTATAAAGCTGCTATTCTGCCGTCCAATGAATTTTTTGCCGACGTTAATTTAATTGAAGGCATTAACACTCTAATTGTTAAAGCTACGGATAGTACCTATAATGTTGGTGAAAAGATGATAAAAGTTATTTATCAATCCGACAATGAAGGACCGATCATTGCAATATTAGAACCGCCGGTTTCAAGAGGGTCAGTAGTTGTAAGCAAAAAAGAAATTCAAACATTAAAAGGGATTGCCACAGATATAAGCGGAGTTTTTGAAGTAATGGTAAATAACCGGAGGACGATGTTGAATAGTAACGGTGAATTTACCCTTGACTTATATCTCTCTGTAGGAGACAACCAAATTATAGTGAATTCTGCCGACACAAAAATGAATGTTTCAATTGATACTTTTACAATTACACGAAAATTAGAAGAACTTATCACAGCCGGAAAATACTTTGCTTTGATAATTGGAATAGATGACTACAACGGCGTTTGGACTCCGCTTAAAAATGCCGTCAACGATGCAAAAGCGGTTGAAGGTTTGATAAGTTCTGAATATAACTTTGATGAAATAATTCCGCTTTATAATGAAGAGGCGACAAGAAAAAAAATAATTCAAAAGTTTGAACAATTAGCAGCAAAGGTAACCAAAGACGATAATGTGATGATATTTTATTCCGGGCACGGCGAATTTAAACAACAGCTTAATAAAGGATACTGGGTTCCGGTTGATGCGGCTTCAAGATCAACGGCAGATTATATTTCCAATTCGGATATTCAAACTTATCTTAACGGAATTCCGTCAAAACATACGCTGCTTGTTACCGACGCCTGTTTTAGCGGCGATATTTTTAGAGGAAGAACAAACGAACTGCCGTTTGAAGACAGTGAAAAATATTATAAAGAAGTTTACAAAAGAATATCGCGTGCGGCTTTAACCAGCGGCGGTGTAGAGCCTGTTACCGATGGCGGCAGAGAAGGGCATTCGGTATTTACATATTATCTGCTTAAAGCGCTAAGAGAAAATAACGCAAAATATTTTACTGCCGGGCAGGTATTTAATGCTATTAATATTCCGGTTACAAATAATTCAGAACAAACGCCCGTATTTCAGCCCATAAAAAATACCGGCGATGAAGGCGGGCAGTTTATTTTTGTGAAGAAAAAATAATTCTTCGTGTCTCCGTGTCTTAGTGGCGAAAGAAAAGAACTGCCACAAAGACACCAAGGCACAAAGAAAGCAAACGACATTATTATTTGAAATGGGGCAAATAGAAAAAGTAAAAATTCTTCGTGTCTCCGTGCCTTAGTGGCGAAAAACAATTGCCACAAAGACACAAAGGCACAAAGAAAATTTAACAGCATCTTTTAAGATGCTTTCTTTGCACAGCGTTACCCTTTAGGCAATGCGTTTGGTAAAATTAAAAAATTCTCCGTGTCTCCGTGGCTTGGTGGCGAAAAAAACAATTGCCACAAAGACACAAAGGCACAAAGAAAAGTAAATCGCTTTTATTATTTTTAGTACAGATAAATTAATGGCAAATAAAATATGACAAATAAAGTTGACGCGCATCTTGAAAACATTCTTAAGATACTTGAACAAAGATTGACTACAATTTTTGGTTTGAAATTAAAGAAAATCATACTTTTTGGTTCTTATGCCAGAGGGGATTACAATAATGAATCCGATGTAGATATTTTAATGGTTATTGACGAAGAGCATTTAAGCAGCTATAATACAACACTCTCTAAAATTGAACTTGAGTTTTTTAGTAAATATAATTTGCTTTTTTCAATCATTACCGAAAACGAAAATTATTTTGACACCAACGCTGCCCGGTTACCTTTTTTAAAAAATGTTAATGAAGAAGGGGTTTTGGTTTATGGATAATTTTAGCGCAAATCTTGTAAAATATAGAATTGAAAAAGCAGCCGATGAATTAGAACTTGCACAGTATTGTGCTGAAAAAAATGAAACAATTATAAAATACTCGATGCTTAAAGAAAGCAAGCAGCTATTTGCATCAAAATATAAATTTTATTTACCGAAGGAAAAAGATTTTATTGAAGAAATTGAAATAGAACGCACCAGTTTTGAAAGAGAACTGTACAAGCCAAACTTGTGATCAGACAGTAACTGTTTCTGATAAAGGCGGGCAGTTTATATTTGTTAAAAAGTAGACGCAAAACCTTTGTGTCATCGTGGCTGAACATACTTATCACCAAAATACTAAGAGACAATGAATCTTGTTGAGATTAAAAAATAAAGTTTTAATCCTCAGTGATTCTGAAAATGTTTGAAAATTTTATATAGAGTAAATAATATGAAATGTTTATACACAAACGAAGATCTTACATTTTTTACAAAAAAAATACGGCATACTTTAACTATTTTTTTTATTCTTACCTGTATATCACCGACTGAAGCGCAAACTAATGTTAGTGGCATAATTAGCACTAATACCACCTGGACGTTAACAGGAAGCCCCTATATTGTTACTGGTAATATACTTGTAAACACAGGTATTCGTTTAACAATCGAGCAAGGGGTGTTTGTTAAATTTAATTCATTAAAAGCACTGCAGATAGATGGCGAACTTATCGCAAGAGGAACATCGAGTAATAATATAAATTTTACGAGTAATCAGTCTTCGCCTACAGCGGGGGATTGGGGTTATATTTTGTTCTCTAACAGCAGTACGGATGCTGTTTATGACGGAACCGGGAATTATCTAAGTGGGAGTATTTTAGAATACTGTATTGTTGAGTATGGTGGCGGTTCAGCCGTTGCTCAGAATGGTGTTTTAAGAATGGATGGTGCCCATCCCTTCATAAATTATTGTTCGATAAAAAATAATTTAGCATGCGGAATTTATTCATGGAACCTAACAAGCACATTGAAAATTACAGATTGCACAATTAATAATAATATAAGCGATTTAGAAGCTGGGGGAATAAGTATTGATGGCGGAACTGTGATTATATCAAAAAACAGCATCCTTAATAATAACGCTGCAAGCACTACGATTGGTGCGGGAGGAATTAGCATCGTAAATTCCGTGGCAAGCATCAGTGACAACATTTTAAATAATAATATAAGCACTAATGCTGCCGGCGGAATATATGTCTGGGGCTACAGCAATGTTACTATTTCTGATAACACGTTTAGCAATAATGGTGGCAACGGAACAATTGACGTGAATGGATATGGAGGTTATATTACAATTACAAACAACCGCGTAATTAACAATCTTAGCGTAGGCATAAGTGCAATAAATGGCGCCACTGTTACTAATAATATTATTTTAAATAATGGTGATAGAGGTATTTTTGCTTTTGCTGGATATGATCAAGTTAATATTCTCAACAATGTGGTAAGTAATAATTCTAAACTTGACGGAAACGGTGGCGGAATATATGCGGGTAAGCAAGGGGCACATATCGTTACTATTTCAAATAATTCGATAATAGGTAATACCTCAAGAAATGCGTCAGCCGTTTACTACGATGGCGGAAATGACAGCAGTTTTAAATCAAACTTAATCACAAGAAATATATCAACATTTTCACCATCCTATTCTGTATTCTGTAATTCCCTACCACTGTTTAACAACAACAACATTCTCAATAATTCCTCCACCTATGAATTATGGAATGATAATGCGCAGGGCTCACCCAATTTAAATGCTAAAAACAATTGGTGGGGCACAACCATAGAATCCGAGATTCAAGCAAAAATATATGATTGGTTTGATGACCCGTCCAAAGGCATCGTTGATTATTCTCCTTACTTAAATTCTCTAAACACAGCAGCGCCCATCGCTCCACCAATTAACGTAATTAAATATTCGGGTACTGTTCAACTCTCCTGGTCTGCTAACCAAGAAAGTGATGTTGCAGGGTATAAAATTTACTACGGTTCGGCTACCGGATATTCTTATGCCAATATGATTGATGTTGGGAATGTTACAAGTTATTCATTAAATGGTGTATCTCTCTCAGATACAATTGCTATCACTGCCTATGATAATCAAGCCGATGGAACAAATGATCAAGTAGAGGGACATGAGAGTTGGTTCTCCGAAGCCATGCTAATATCAGTTACACTTTCCTCTCCAAACGGCGGTGAAAACTGGCAAGTTGGTTCAAGGCAAAATATTACATGGACAAGCACCGGTGTAACAAACGTAAAACTTGAGTACACTACCGATAGCGGAACGAGTTGGATGAACATAATTGTAAGTACGCCAGCCTCAACTGGCAGTTATAGCTGGACGGTACCGAATACAATTTCAACAAATTGTAAGGTGAGAATAAGTGATGCAGCGAATTCAAGCATTAATGATTTGAGCAATAATGTATTTACAATAAGCGCTGTCCCAACTATTACCGTAACATCTCCTAATGGAGGAGAAAATTGGCAAGTAGGTTCAACCGAGAATATAACGTGGGAAAGCACAAATGTTACAAACGTTAAACTTGAATACACTACCAATAACGGTACAAACTGGGCAAATATAATTGCAAGTACTCCGGCAAGCAGCGGAAGTTATGGTTGGACTGTGCCTAACAATCCATCAACTAATTGCAAAGTACGGATAACCGATATAAGTAATGTAAGCCACACAGATATAAGTGATACGGCATTTTCAATTTATAACGATTTGGAATTGGTAGCGTTTTATCCATTCAATGGGAATTGTAATGATGAAAGCGGAAACGGGGATAACGGAAATAATCACGGCGCAGTTTTAACAAGCGATAGGTTTGGTAATGCAGACAATGCATATAAATTCGATGGATCAAGCAATTATATAGAAGTTGCCGACAATTCTGCTTTGCGTCCGAATAAATTTAGCATATCTGTTTGGGCAAAAATGGATAGCTCGACAATTCCATATCAGCATATTATAAGTAAAAGCTATAGAAACGCCTCAACAATGTGCGGATATGTTATTCAGTTTTTACCGGATTCATCAACAATTTCTTTCTGGACGGCTGACGGTTCGGCAAATCATGACAATCATGTGCTGGTAAGAAATGTGAGTTCAAATGAGTGGCACAACATTACTGCTACTTATGATGGCTTAGTTAAAAAGCTTTATTATGATGGAAGATTTATTGATTCTGCGGCATTTTCAATGCAGCATTCCACATACCCGTTAGATATTGGTAGAATGCCTACCGGTATAAATTACTTTAAAGGTTCTATTGACGATATACGGATTTTTAATAAAGTACTTACATCATCCGAAGTATCATCATTATACTATGAAAACGGATTTGAAAAATTAAAGCTATTAACTCCAAATGGCGGCGAAAACTGGATTGCCGGAACATCACAAAGCATTACTTGGCTAAGTGACGGCGTGAACGATGTTAAAATTGAATATTCTACTGATGATGGTAATAGCTGGAATATTATTACATCAAGTATGTCGGCGTCAACATTGAATTATAGTTGGACAGTACCAAATACTACTTCGGCGAATTGTATCGTTAGAATTTCAGACGCCATTAATCTAAGTTTTAGTGATACTAGCGATGCAGTATTTTCAATATCAACTTTCACTCAAGATGCCGGTTCGGCGTATTATTCAGATCTATCTTCGATAAGAGTAAAAGATGCTGAACCTATTAATCCGAATGCAAATCCGTCTGCATATATCATAACTGGTAACCAAATCACGGTTGAAGCATGGGTTTTCCCTTTTGCCTTGCCGGAAAACCAGAATAGTAAGGTGATAGTTGCACGTCCATACTATGGAAAAGAACCGTGGCGCGGATATGAATTGAGCTTGGGAAATTGGGGAGCGACAGATCATTCAAGTTATATGTTTGTAATAGGAGATGGTCAAATGCCTATCAACGCAGCGTATGCAACTGATACAAGTTTAGCGCAAACCGGCGAATGGGTGCATCTCGCAGGTACTTACGATGGCATAAATGTTAAATTGTATAAGAATGGAATTCTTGTTGCCTCAGCGCCGTTTACAGCAAATATAGGCGCTGGAGATACCGGTTTTTATATCGGCAGTTTTGGACAGTTGGATAAAACATTTCAAGGATTGATTGACGAAGTTCGTGTTTGGAATATTGCGCGCACTCAAACTGAGATTCAGAATGATATGAGTATCGTTCCTCATGGAAATGAGTCCGGGCTTGTTGGCTACTGGCCGCTTGATAAAGATACTACAGTAAATGGCGTTAGCCGAGTTACAATAGACAAGACAAATAATCATAATGATCTTGAAGTCAGATGGAACACTACTTTTCTGAGTAAAAAACCGGGCGATGCTGTAGAAGTTATCCCTTCGTTGTTTGATGGTGAAAGTTTGGAAGCAACAATAGGCGAAACTTTTCAGTGGGTGATTCCCTCATATGGTTGGCCAAAACCTTCGTTAACAATTATATTGGGGGCTGCCGGAATGACAATAAACCAAAACGAGCAGCGTCTGGAGTGGACTCCCCAAGCCGGTCAAAAGGGTTATATTAATTTTACTATTGAGGCATCTAACAGTGCGGGCTCAGTTCAAAAGTCTTATTCTGTTTTTGTTAACGATGTCCCTCAATATTATAAAAACCATAATAACAATAACATTGTCTTATCTGTTTTTAACGATGGAACAATCGGGAATACTAACGACAATGGTTCCGGTTTTGTTTTCAATGGGAAAAATGGAATGATGGAAGCGGACATCTTAGTTGGAAAGTCAGTTGATCAAGTATCCGGACGGTTGTATGGGCGCGAGTTTAACCGTACGCATTCAATTTTTGCTTTTCAAAGTTTATTGCCGGGATTCGATCAAGCATTTAGGACAACATTTGACGATGGCAGATCACTAAATCCAATAGGTTTGGAAATTACACAAACATCGCATTCAAAATCTACAGATCCGGATAGGGATTTTGTGATATTGGAATATGATGTAGTGAATAAAACTTCCTCGCTATTAGATAATATAATAATAGGTTTAATCCTTGATTTTGATGCAGGAAACAGTATGAATAATTTAGGCGGCTTCGATTCTTCAAGGAGGTTAAGCTATATCTATGAAGCAACCGGAGATTCTTCATATTACTATGGAGCAGTAGCACTGACAGGCGAACTTAAGGGGCAACTAATTTATTCTCCGTATCAAGAAGTTTTTTCTGAAGGGAAATCGGATTCCAGTTATTATCAAGCGTTATCTTCGTTTTTCCCATTACCGACAGTTCCATCAGATATGAGAAGTATCTTATCAGTTGGACCATATTCCATTTTGCCAAACAGTTCACAAAAAGTGTATTTTGCATTAGTCGGAGGAATTAATCAAACCAATTTGCAAAATAACGCTGATGCAGTTTTATCTATTAATCTTTTAGAAACACCCACATTACAACTATCTGCCCCCAACGGCGGAGAAAATTGGCAAATCGCTTCTAACCAAAATATTACATGGACAAGTACAAACGTTACAAATGTTAAACTTGAATACACTACCAATAACGGTACAAACTGGGCAGATATAATTGCAAGCACGCCGGCAAGCAGCGGAACTTATCCATGGACGATTCCAAACACTCCATCAACAAATTGCAAAGTTAGAATTAGCGATGTTAGCAATTCATCTGCACAAGATGGAAGTGATAACGCTTTTTCAATTTTTGAATATTCGCCAACAGTTACATTATCGAAAAATATAACGTTCACCGGTATTACCACCAACAGCTACCGTATGATAGGCTTGCCCGGGAACCTGGATAATTCAGTTGAGGAATTTTTAACGGGTGTGTTTACAAGTGATTGGAATGTTTATTATGATAACGGCGTTATTTCACAAAATTCAAGCGATTACCTTATAGAGTTCGACGGGAGTCAAATTTTCCGTTTCAAACCGGGTAAAGCATTTTGGATCTTAAGCAAGAATGCAATTGCGTTAAATCGTCAAGTAAGCGCAGTTCAAATAGATGCCGCCAACATTTACTCATTTGCTTTGCACAATAATTGGAATTTAATTTCCAATCCATTTAATCGTTCGGTTCTTTGGAGCACGGTAGTAGCGGCAAATAACATTACTCAAAACCCGCTGCTCTATTCGTTTAATGGATCATGGAACAATGCAGCGAGTGTTATGAAACCATACGAAGGTTATTATTTTTATAATGTACAAAACCTTGCGGCGTTAAAAATCCCTTACAATCCAAACGGCGCGCTTGCTAAAGAGAATCTTACTACTGCGCCATTAAAAATGTCAGACAACAAAATTGAACTAAAACTAATTTCTAACAGTGAAGAAAAAACTAAAGTTATAGTTGCGATAGATGGAGAATCAAATGCTGACTTTGATGAGAAAGATTATTTTGCCGCCCCCGGAATGTTTGAAGAAATTGGACTGCGGATATTTAATTCACGCTTATCCACTGATTATAAATATCTTTTTGCCGAATCAAGACCGATTGAAAACGATGGTCAAATTTTCGAATTAGAAGTAAACAATTCAATTAAAAGTAAGTTAACCCTAATGCGCGCTTTTGAGAAGGGCGTTTTAGAAGGATATGAAATATATTTAATTAACACTCATAACAATAAAATTATGGACCTGCGGAAGAGCAGTCTTATTGATCTAAAACCGGTTTTAGAAAACTACAAACTCAAATTAGTAATTGGCAGTAAAGCTTTTATTGAGACTATTAAAGCTGATCTTTTACCAAAAGAATTTATGCTCTTTCAAAATTATCCCAATCCTTTTAATCCAACGACGACAATTAGATATGCAGTGCCGGGTTATTCGTTAGTCATATTAAAAATCTATGATATTCTTGGTAATGAAGTGAAAGAGCTAATAAACGAAGTTAAAGAACCGGGCTTCTATGAGGTTGAGTTTTCTGCAGCGAGCGGAAGAAGTAAATTAACAAGCGGTGTTTATTTTTTCCGTCTGCAAGCGGGTAGTTTTGTGGAAACAAAAAAATTATTATTGTTAAAATGAGTTTGAATTAATAAAGGGCATCAATAAAAACTTAAAAAGTTGTTGTCGTCCGTTAGCTAAAGGACAATGACGAACTTTATAAATAGCTTTTTAGTGTGGACTCCTTAATTACATAAAAGCCTTTTCAACCAAATCTTTTTGCTGCTGAACCGAAATTCTTGATGAGCCAACCGCTGGTGAGGCGCTCTCCGGTCTGCCCGAGTAACGCAGTTTTTGACCGCTGTTTAAACATTCGATTAAACGTGGGGCAAGGAAATTCCACGCGCCCATATTTTTCGGTTCCTCCTGTACCCAAATGATTTTTTTTGAAGCCGGATATGAAGAAACTATTTCTTTTACCATTTCCTGTTTTCGACACTGGGACACCCTGAGTGGCTTATAGATTAAATAATTTAGCTAAATATTTTTGTTCATCATTGAGCCATAATGTTTTTGAAATAGTTTTATCAGAATTAGGCGCCTTAACTTTCACACAATATATTGTTTTAGCAATATCTATAGCTTTTTCGGGAGATAAAGAAGCTTTCTTTTCTTTAAGTTGTCTTTCTAATTCTTTATA
>MNYQ01000023.1 GCA_001873185.1 Ignavibacteria bacterium CG2_30_36_16
TGCTGTCCTCGGCAGCGGATCAGTATATGAAGTACTAAAATAATAAACATTATCTCCAAAATTATCGATTGCATATCCAACACTAAAATTAGCTTTAGGATAGACCGGGTAATCTGCACTCGTGAAAATTTGTTTAGTAAACCATAATTCGCTTATGGGAAGAATAATGAGTGTTCCGAAGTCATAGCTTGTTCCTTTATACCTAAACTCTTTAGAACCGTTGGGCGTATAAAATCCTGTTAGAAGTGAATTTAGTTTTTTTAGGGAAATACCCAAATTGAAGTAAGCAAAATATTTATATGAAGCACCAAGGCTAATGCTGCTGTAAGCATCTTCCGGTTCTACATCTGTCGCAATTTCACTTCCCGAATAATCCTCTCCAAACTTAATTTTTGAGTGAATAAATCGGATACCTACGGAGAAGGGGAATGAGTCATTTAATTTTTGAAAATTAAATCCAACTTGTAAACCATAACTTCTAATATTTAAGGGCATGTATGAAGGTATTTCAGTTTGCGCTGGCATAAAAGAAAATGCAAAATTATTATACCGGGAAGAATAACCAAGCTGCGCCGGATTGTAATAAAATCCAAGTGCGTCAATTGTTAAGTTTGCTGTACCGGTTTGCCCTGCTGCGATCAGCGAAACAGAAACTTGATCATACAAAAAAGGTAGTGCAGTATCATGCTGTGCGCAAACACGAAATGAAATAATAATGCCAATTAGTATGGTTGAAGAAATTTTACTATTCACACATCACCTCTTTTCATTTTGTTGATAACCCAATCATAAAAAACAATAACAAATTGTTTCTAAACTAAATTAGTTTTTAATCAATTTACATAAAGTATAAAAAAGAAAACATGATTTTTTGAGTACAGGTCTATTTCTTTTATAACTGTCACAATTATTTTGATGCTTCTATAAAATAATATTATTTTGTTATTAGAAATTATTATCAAATTGTTAGGGCAGAAATGAAAATTAAAACACTGAATAAAAAATCTTCAACAGTCATAGCCGCAATGCTTTTTTTAGTTCTAACTGCAAATGTGTCTTTCAAGCCTGACGAAGGAATGTATCCTTTAAGCGAAATAAGAAAGTTAGATCTTAAAGCCGCGGGTTTAAAAATTGACATCAATGAAGTTTATAACCCGGATGGTATTAGTCTTATTGATGCGCTGGTAAATGTTGGCGGATGTACCGGTTCTTTTGTTTCCAAGGATGGATTAATCATCACAAATCATCACTGCTCTTTTGGCGCAGTTTCTCGCGCAAGCACGACTGAAAAGAATTATCTTGAAAACGGATTTAAAGCAAGCACAACAGAGGAAGAAATTCCTGCTCAGGGAATGATAAGCAAAATTACAGTCGGGTACGAGGATGTTTCCGAACAAATATTAGAGGCTGCCAATGAAGCAAAAAATGTTTCCGGGCGAACCGATGCAATCCGAAAAAAAATTAAAGAGATAACGAAAGAAGCCGAAGAAAAACAACCCGGCATTGTTGCTGAAGTAAGCGAGATGTTTTCGGGACAAACTTATATTCTATTCAAGTATCAAATTTTCAAAGACGTAAGATTAGTTTATGTTCCTCCGCGAAATATAGGCGAGTTTGGCGGTGAATCAGATAACTGGGTTTGGCCTCGTCATACGGGCGATTTTTCTTTCGTCCGAGCTTATGTAGCTCCCGATGGCAGTCCGGCTGAATATTCAAAAGACAACATTCCTTTCAAACCGAAAAGATATTTGAAAGTAAATCCTAATGGAGTTGATGAAGGCGATTTTATTTTTATTCTCGGTTATCCGGGCAGAACATTCCGTCATCAGCCATCGCAGTTTTTAATGATGCAGCAAAATTATTCCATGCCTTATATTCAAAATCTTTATCAATGGTTAATAAAACTTTATGAAGAGAGGGGAGAGAACGATCCTGAGTTTGCGCTTGATTTTGCTTCGAGAATAAAAGGATTAGCAAATACGGAAAAGAACTACCGCGGCAAATTAAAAGGACTTCATCGTCTCGATCTTTTAGACAAAAAACAAAAAGAAGAAAAAGAACTTCAAAAGTTTATTGAAAACGATAAGCAATTGAAAGAAAAATATGGTGATGTTCTTGGTAATATAAAAATGGTTTATGATGAAATACTTCAACTTGGACGCGTGCCTTTGTTCCTTTCACAATTAATGCGGCATGCTACTTCAATCCGCCTTGCAGCGCTGTTGAACGACTACCGGGAACAATTCAAACTATCAGAATCGGAAAGACCATCAATATTTAAGGAAGATAACCGTAAAGAATTGATAAAAAGAATCGACGATATTTATAGCTTCTTTTACCCGGAACTTGATAAAAAAATTATTACTAAAATGTTGCTTGATGCCGCATCGTTTCCTGAGGGCGAGAGACTTACTAAATTAGAAGCCTTCCCTTTAGAAGATAATACAAAAAACAGGATTGATGAAAATGTCGATAACATGATTTCTAATTCGGTAATCAATAACAAAGAAGCATATAAAGCGCTGTTTGAAAAATCGGAAGAAGAAATAAAAGATTTTAATGAGCCGCTTCTTCAATTTGTTGCCGCTATTGAAGCAGAGCGAAAACATCTCGAAGAGGCAGGCAAAGAGAGAGAAGGGAAGTTGAACTTACTTCTTGCTGAGTTTATGGATGCAAAAAAAGTTTGGCTTAATAAAGCATTTATTCCCGATGCGAATGGAACGCTGCGTTTAACTTACGGTTACGTGCGCGGTTATGCACCGTCCGATGCAGTTTATTTTAAACCGATAACCACACTTGGCGGCGTTATTGAGAAGGGTGAAGAAACGGGCGACTATAAACTTAATGAGAAAGTAAAAGAACTTTTCAAGAAAAAAAATTTCGGTCGGTTTAAGAATGAAAAACTAAACGATGTGCCGGTTGCAATTTTATATAACACAGATACGAGCGGCGGAAACTCCGGCAGCCCGATATTAAATGCACACGGCGAAATTATAGGCGTTAACTTCGACCGTGCATTCGAAGCAACGATTAACGACTTTGTATGGAGCGAAGATTACAGTCGTTCTATCGGCGTGGATATCCGGTATGTTCTTTGGGTAACACAAAAAGTAGGCGGCGCCGATTTTCTTCTGAAAGAAATGGGCGTAAAGCTTTAAAACAAGATTACATCCCGCAAAAGAGCGTCAATAAAACTTAGCCGCTCTTTTGCAGTTTAAACCCTTCTTTTGATACCCCGAAGTTTGATTGTTATTAAAGAAACCTAACCGGATAATTTCACACTCATCTTTAGTCATCTTCTAAGGTTTTCAAATACGTTAATGGCGGTGCAACTTTGTAATGAATTTTAGCAACAAAGTAATCAAAGAGTAAAATTTACCGGCAACAAATACGTGTTCACGAATAAAACATCAAAGTATGATTTGCCATCGAATGAGGAATGAAACAATTCTTGTGTAAGAATGATTGAAATGTTGTGATAATTAAGCAAAATTAAATGATGAGAATCTTTACTTCCCTTTGTTTAACAAACTTTCCATAATTTATCTGAATATTTTAATGGTGTGTTCAATGGCACTATTGTTGAAAATATTGATGGATGTTATTTGTGTGTGCGTCAGGTTTTTGTCTATGCTGCGATTTATAAAACAATTTTAATTTTTAGGAGATTCTATGGAAATATCTAAACTTGCATTTTTGGAAACCTATACACTGGAAAACAATGAAGGTATTATGGGCGCTATTCTTGTAACGGACGCCGATACTAAACCTCTTGAGTTCAGAGTTACTGCACCCATTCGTCCCACAAACTTTCAGAAAACTCTTTACGGAAATGTATTGATGGAGCACATCCTTGTAGAGCTTGTTTCGGTGCCGCTGCTAAATGCAATAAACGAGCAGATTGATTTAATTCTTGTGCGCGACCCTTTATTCCTTGGGGTAAATGATAAACAGGGAGTAAGGGTAATAAAAGTGTTTGATGAAAACGACAAAGGATTGAACGGTAAAACTAACGGAGCGGTTAAAATAGGCAGCGACGGGAACTCAACTATTTTCGTTGATACTTCCAAAAAGTTTTCCGATGAACTACCCGACATTAAAGATAAACTAAAAAACCTTGCTGACAGCAGAAATCTTATTGAACCATTTGACCGTTTGAAAATAGCGTGCGAACAGGTTCATCTTCAAAAAACCGGTGATTAGTGACTCTTACCAAATCACTTCGCAAGCGGGCGGCTTCATCAGTTTCTTCCTTTGAAGTTCCGGAACAATTTCACTGGCATAAATGGCTGCGGGGAGGACCGACTCCGGACTTTTATGAAGTAGAGCCTCTATTCACAAGGGTAATGGATACCGTATATCTTAATAAATGGATCGCTTTACCGGGTACTTCCGGATACAAAACCAAAATTTCAAAAGTCCGACTGCCCAAAGTTGCAAAAAAATATTTCCTTCAGCCGGTAAAAACAAACGCGGTATTTTTTAGTGCGGGCAAACCTTCAGTAAAAAGGTTTGAACTTTATGGAATTGATAAAGTTGAAATTTATTTTTCTTTTGTTAAAAACGAAAAAAAAGATGGTCTTTATTATTTTATAGAAAAAGAAGATCAGCAAAAAGTAATTTCGCCTCAGGCAGGAGTTGAAGAAATAAAAAATTATTTTTTTAACAAAAATATTAAATCAAAAGAATATGAATCCTCATTTACACTGCCGGAAAGTTTTAGGTATAACTTTGAATACTCCGGATTGCTGATAAGAAATATAAAACTAAAAAATAATGTTGAAGTAAATGAAATAAATAACTATAAAATAGAACAGCCAGTCGTAACCAATCAACTTGCTTCGTTTGTTACAGTTATTTATAATATAAACATTTTAACTTGTAAGGAGTTTTCAGTCCCGAAAACAACTGCATTAAACGGAATAAATTTTTATCCTTTAATAAAAATTCCGAAAATTTTCAAAGTAAAAAATTTAAATTTCAGTTCGACGTTCAACTCGTTTCCGGTTAATCGAATTGATGCCAAACTTCTTAACCTCCCCGGGCTGACACAGATTAATATTCCTTTTTTGCATAAGGTAGCTGATATTTTTACTTCATCTCGTACAGAAATTTCCTATATTAACACCTCTTTTGAAAAAATTGATGCTATTGTGGCAATAGAAAATATATTATCGATGGAAAATTTGCTGCAAGACAAATATGAACATTTATTGAAACCTGAAATCAAATTGGGAAACGAAGAATATAAAGAAATATTTAAAAGCCTTTACAGCTATCAGGAAGATGCTGCATTATTCCTTTTAGAAAACAAACATGGTCTAATCTGCGAGCAGCTCGGCATGGGCAAAACCGTTGAGATCTGTGCAGCGCTCCGCATTTTGCAAAAGAAAAAAGAGTGCAAATATGTGTTAATCATCTCCCCGGCAGAATCAATTGGTGACTCAGTATTAAGTGACGCCACGGGAGAAAATATCGGCTGGCTCGGACATCTTTTAAGGTGGTTCCCTGAAATTTCTCCCAAAGTAATTAAAGGAGACCGTTCAGAAAGAAGAGAATTGTGGCAGCGGCCTGCATTATTTAGCATTATAAGTTACAAACAGTTTATTGATGATCTTGATGAGACATTAAAGGACGGCAAACTTCTTTCCCGGTTCGACTGCATAATTGCGGATGAAGTTCAGTATATTGAAAAAGAAAATTTATTAACAAAATTAATAAGACTGGTTAATCCACAAAATTTCTGGTTTACCACGAGCCTGCCTTACGCAAATCTTTCAAAAATTTTGGAGTTTGATAAAAAAGCATCTGCTGAAGTAAACGCCGTATTAACAAATAAACACGAACGTATTAAAGAGGAAGTTACTGATTTTATTCCCGATGTTCTCCGGCAGGATGTATGGTTAGAACTTGACCCCGAACAGAAGTACGAATATGATGTTGCACTTTCAAATACACGCGATCAGATAAGTGAATTATATACCTCCGGAAATCCTTACCGTTTTCAGGCAAAAATATTTTTTCTTCTTCATCAGTTAAAACAGATTTGCAATTTTGTTGGGGAAAATCAACATAGTCCAAAAGCAAAAATTCTTTTGCGACAGCTTGAGATAATTGCAAACAACAAACAAAAAGTTTTAATTTTCACCCAGTACGATAAATTCGGAACAAAGATGATTGGAAGCCTTTTAAAAGAAAAAGGCATACGCTACGTAACTTATCTTGCCGGAATGACGGTACCCGAAATGGAACAGGCAATCATCAGTTTTAGGAAAGATAAAAATATTCCCGTTTTTTTAGCGGGGTTAAGAGCTGCCGGCGTACGTGAAAATATAGCTGAAGTTCCTTATGTTATTCATTTCGATCAATGGTGGAACCCGGTTACGCACTGGCAGATTGAAAACAGAGTTAATCACCCGGAAGATAAAAAAATAAAAGTAACCAACCTTAATGTGTTTAATTATCTTGTAAAAAATACATTTGAAGAAAAGCTAAAAATTAAATTAGCTTCGAAAGGATTACTAGTTCCAAATATTATTGAATCACTATCAGCCGAGGCGGTTACAAAATTAATAAGAGATGATGAGTGGCTCGATATTCTGGGTATAGTTGAAAAAGATGAACGGAAAAATTTCACAGAAATAAAAGAAGTTAAACGATTCTTGTCACCCGATGAATTTTATGAAAAAGCAAGAGGATTTTTTAGTGTTCTTGGATATAAAAATTTGAAAATAGATAGCAGACTTGATGAAGATAAAGTTTTAATACAAGGATCGTATTTCGGAAAGAATAAACAAATTAATATGGTTGCGGCATGTTATTTTGAACCTGGCAGTTCTACTTCATCTATGAAGGACTTTATCGATCATACAGAAAAAAATAAAAATGTAGATAAAATATTTATTATAGTGAACGGAATTTATGCAATCAAATCAAAACTAACGCTGAATAAAAATGTTACATTTTTAGACGGGGAATCATTCCGAAATTATATTGATGAGTTTCAGATAATTTGAAAACTCGAAGTAAGAAGTTAGAAGATAGAAGTAAGGAGTTAGAAGGTAGAAGTAGAATTTTGTAATATGAATTTTCTAACTTCTCAGGACTTATGACTGATGACTATTTGGGTTTGGTATAGACGATATGTGCCTACAAGGTACGTGAGAGTAGTTCATCATTAAAATAAAAGAGCAGAAAAAAAATTTTTCTGCTCTTCAGTCTTACCCGTAAAAGAATTATTCATTATTCATTATTCATTATTCATTATTCATTGTACATTCTTACTTTAAAAGCATCATCTTCCTTGTTTGCACAAAGCTGCCGGCTTGAATCTTGTAAAGATAAATTCCCGACGAAAGTTTTGAAGCGTCAAAATTAGTTTCATAAACTCCGGCAGGTTTTTTTTCATTCACTAACGTTGCAACTTCATTGCCGAGCACATCGTAAACTTTTAATAATACATTCTGTGCAGCC
>MNYQ01000233.1 GCA_001873185.1 Ignavibacteria bacterium CG2_30_36_16
ATAATCATACTACCCCGGTACGTTCGCTAAATGAAATTCAATTATTCTTTGGTTAGAACTTACTGCAGGCAAATGTTAAAATCAAGATAGTGAATAAAAATTTCACGTCGCGCTATTTGCTAAAGACGCTGTTAAAATTTATCACTAACTCACCTTACGCAAGAAACAGTTAATCGGATGTAAATCGATTCCGGTAGCTTTCGGAATCGATAAATTAAATAATTTTTATCCGTTAGCTAACGGATATTACAATATCTGCGTAAGGTGACTTATTATTACTGATACACTACTTTACTTCATCAACACAATTTTCTGCGTTTTGATAAAACTATTTGTCTGCAATTTTACGAAGTATATTCCGCTTGCAATCCGTCCGTTAGCTAACGGACTAACGGATACCGTATTAAATTCAACTTCGTGCAAACCCGCTTCTTTTACTTCGTCAACTAAAATTTTCACTACTTTCCCAAGTACATCGTAAACAATTAATTTTATTTTTTCTTTATGCGGAAGATTAAATCTGATTCGAGTAGCGGGATTAAACGGGTTAGGAAAATTAGGATATAATTCAAAAGTATTATTAGTCTTTTCATTCATAAAATTATTTTTTACTGCAGTTACTGTATCACCATTGTCATCAATGAGCAAATGACTTACATAAATGTCGGGAGCATGTGTAGTATCTTCTCTTGCCGCATCTCTGTTCGAAGTAAAATATAAAGTTTTTCCATCGGGTGAAATCCATGGATATTCATCCCAGCCGCCAAGATAGCCAAACCAGCCCGTAGGTTGAAAAGCAGTGGAGTTGATATTTAATTTATATGTTGCTCCCCACCGGTTCAGTGTTGGATCCCAATAGGTAACAAATAATTCGGATTGAAGCGTATCGGGCATACCGAGAATATACTGGCTAAAATAAGCTTTTTTTCTATCACCGGTAACACTCAAACCACGAATCTTTCCGGCTCCAAAAGGATGGTTATAGTTTGAACTATCTACAATAAACCAGTTGTTAGTTACTGAATCCTTTATGAATGTACATAAACCTTCCGATGCCCACCTATCATTGAGAGTATATAATGTATCTCTGCTTATTTCAAGCGCATAAAATTCAAGACTCGAAGAGTTTACATTCGAACCAAGATTAATAGAAGGACCCCATTCATGAAAATTTGTTCTCCATTCGCTATACCATAAATCCCAGTTACCGTAACCACCCCATCTCACAAAATATAGCCGTTTGCCATCCCTGCTGATAGTAGGGAAACGGATCGGCTGCCCATTGTTAATGTTAGAATTTAATTTTTTGGGTGAACTCCATATAGAATCAAGTAAATAGGAAAAATAAACTGCATCTGATCTAAAAAAATAAACAGTATCTAATTTATTGTTAAAACTAGAAGCCATTTCAGATTCAAATCTCGCAGAGAATGAATCAACTCTTACCGGAGTACTCCATTTTTCAACCGCCGGAGGATATTGTGCATTAATTGACACTTGCAAAAACATTGATAAAATGAAAACTTTTATATTGATATACATAATTAATCTCAATTAATTTCAAAATTTAATATTCGTCGCTAATCCGTAATAATTGTAAAAATTTTCAATAATTTCTTAAGAATTAGAGCGCTCAATTTTATTACTGATACACTACTTTACTTCATCAACACAATTTTCTGCGTTTTGATAAAACTATTTGTCTGCAATTTTACGAAGTATATTCCGCTTGCGAGATTGATGTCGAAGAATTCAACTTCGTGCAAACCTTTGTCTTTAATTTCATCTACTAAAACCTTTATCTCTTTTCCAAGCATATCGAAAACAGTTACACTTACTTTTTCTTTTTGCGGAAGATTAAATCTGATAACTGTTACCGGATTAAATGGATTGGGATAATTATCAATTAAATATCCTTCAATATTTTGTACTGTAGTTTTGCTCAAATTATTTTTTGTTTTGCCATTCAACATTATAGAAAGATAATGTGTCAATTGTGCATCGGGGAATGCAGAGGCAATTTCATTAAATACTGCATTTGCTGAATCGAACTCTGAATTAAAATAGTGTACAAACTTTCGGTACATTGCAAGCAGTTTTATTTCATCGCTACTTGAATTTGATATACAATTATTTAGCGCAGTTACATAATTACCGGTTGATAATTTTGCGCTGATAAGTTTTGAATAATTTCTTAGCCCAATGTTGCTGCTATTTAGAAGAGTAGCGTTATTAAGCATCATCAAACTGTCTAACTCGGGCTGCGATTTAGCAAGTTTAAAAAGCAATTCGAACGGGTAGACTAAATATTTATCGTCACTAAAATCTTTAATAATCTTTTTACAAATTGCTTTTGCATTTTCCTTTTTCCCTTTGCGCATTTCTTTTAGAGCTTTTAAAAACATTTTACGGACATCGACAGTTTCTCCTTTATTTAGCGACAGCGTCCCTGTATTGCCCTTAACTATTGGCGCGTTATTACGGCAATCCCACGAAGGTGAGTAGTCTATTGTGCTCTCAGTAAGTTCTTTGAATAGGCGGCTGTCTTCCGGTATCCAGCAATTATTTTCTGCCATTACTGTACTCATATATTCTGCAACTATATGATAATTAGCCGGTTCTTCAAAAGTATTGTAACCGCCAATATACTCATCATCTTCAACACCGAGAACCGGCGTTGATAAATATGAATATACATTAGTGGAGTTCTTATAAAAATAGTTTACCCCCGGGTCGGTCAATTCGCCAAAAAATGGTGATGAGTTATCCGAACAATTAACGCCAACTTCATTTTCTACAAAGCTATTTGCGGTAAGATAGGGTGAAGAATATGTAAGATACAGCCCGTTAACATTGTCATGAAAAGAGCAGTTCGTTATCATTGTACCGTACCAATTGCCGGGAGTGTAATTACAATTCTTTAAGTAAAGTCCATTTGCACAATCTAAAAATTCTGTGTAAGTAATACCCGGTTCGCTATCTTCAATGTAAAGACCGGTAGGCGCATTCTTAATTATAGCATGTTGAATATTTACCGCCGGGCTGCCGTAAATTTTTATACCTTCGGGCTGTGCGCCTTCACCCCCATATAAACTGCCAATTTCAAAATCAAATGTAACTTTTGAATTTGAAATTCCGATAACATTAATGTTGCCGGATACTGTGAGTGCAGTTCCATTTGGGAAGTTTAAGTTGCAGCCAGAGTTTACGGTTAATGTTTTACCTGCGGGAACGTTGATACTTCCTTTAATATTTAAAGTTGTATTTGAAGGTACAGACTCATTTGTAATCAAACTGCCTCCCGCAATCATTACTGGTTCTAATCTAAATAATTTACCTTCGCCGGGTTGAAATATGGTCTGAAAATAAGATGTCTTTCCTATAATCCATTCGTTAAAAGAACCGACTTCTACCACTTTCCAGTTATTGTAGACTGAACCGGATTTATTAATAGTCACTTTTATTTTCCTTTGTTCATCCGGTAAAGTTCTTCTATTGACCAGCATAAAATATTCTTCATCATCATTAACTAATGAAGAAGTTTTTTCAAAAACACCCAGTTCTACAAATTTTTCACTTGATAAATCTGGCTGCCAGTTATCGATTGGGTACTGATAATAGGATTGAACAGAACTTAAGTACGAAACATTCATTGACTCTCTATGAAGGCTGAAACCACCTTTCCAGTTTAGTTGTAATAATTCACTGCTTATTCGGTCAATAGCGGAATTTAATTTTTTTACAGCCCAGTACCTTTCATTCCTGCATTGTGGATTTTCCGGATTCTGAACCAAAGCACCAAAATTTCCGACTTCCTCAAAAATTCCATATTGAGCCCACTTTTCTATAGTATCGGTTGCTTTAGGGGTATTTGTTGGTAAAGTATAATACATAATACCTTTTGCACCATAACATAATGTTAAAAAACCTTGTGCTATAATTTCATTTGGTGTTGGTGGTCTCAAACCATCATTTATCACAACACTAGTTCTTAGCGTCTTCTCCCCATTTACCTGAATCGTATGATAAAACGGTACATCATCGTTTGTATTATCTAATGTATAATTCTGCGCCATTTGGATTGCATGCCTTAATCCACTTCTTATTTCTCCCCCATAAACTGAAAATTTATAGAAATCTATCAACCTATCAAAGGCATTTTGAATATTATTAGATCCGATAGAAGATGTGGATGTGTTTGACAGAATTGGATAATAATCATATAAAACATACTGTAAACGCCTTTGAGAGTTTGCTAACATCAGATAATGATTATTCAATCCCATAGTAGCACCATTTACATATTTACCAGCCGCTAATTGTTCTTCAAGTAAATTGCTAACCTCACCCACACCTCGATAATTCATGGGAAACGGTTCATCAAAATATGGGTGGCAGAAAAGAGGATCCGTAACTTTAGGTCCGAATAAGATTTGTGCTCCCGATTTTATATCATCTCTCGCCTGAATAGAGTTATCAACAAACAAATCTTTATAAAACGAATTAGATATAGCAAAATTATCTAAATAAGTACTCCTATGTCCTAACCAATCAATGTCTATTACTAATTTTTTTTTGAGATCGTCTTGATCACTAAAAATAAAGTAGTTAGAAACGAAAGTATTATATGCGTTAGTCAACTGATCACCCCTAATATAAAAAGTAAAATCCACAGGCGGAGGATCTTTAGTTTTGTCAAGTTCTTCTTCGTAATTTTTAAAAGTTTTATTACCGCTGATTTCATCAAAAGAAGCAGCATTAGTTGAATAGATATGAACTTTTAATATATTTTCAGTAGTAGGACTACCATCAATCCTTGCATTTAAATAAAATCGATATTGGTATTGATGCCCCCACTTTTGTTTGTATGGTTGATGGGTCGGATCTAATTCGGCATGAACAATTTGACCCGGAGAATTGGTAGGATATTCAGCATAAAAACATATATTTTGGACAGTGGGATCCGTTTTATTGTAATCAAATGCGCCACTGCCGGGACCTGCCCATATAGAATTCTTTGTTTCTGCACCAAAACCAAATTTATCATCTTTAATAAGTAGTGAAGAAGTAGAACCTCCCAATTCATATGCATAGTGATTAGTATGATTCCCACATGCATTTGCATATTTAAATGGTTCATCAATATACGAAGCTGCGAAAGGCTGCATGAATAGATTATCAATAATCTTTATTCCCGGATTGAATGAAGTATTATAAGGTATTGCATCGCCATGCGTGACGATATGGGTTAATCCGAGTTCTTGCAGCGCCGGATAAAACCAGGACGAGTCGGAATAATTTACATGAGTATTATTGCTGCCCCAGTAAGTTGATTCATACTTTAATATATACATATCAAAATACCCGATTTTAGGAAATTCAATCGGACTTATCTGAGCGAACAAAGGAAACGAGAACAAAACAGCAAAAAGAAAGTTTTTCATATAACCTCCAAATAGTAATTTATAATATTATTTGTTTTCCCTTCCTTACTTAAGAAGAGAGATTTTTTTGCTTGTTTGATTTTTCAGATTACCATTTTCATATTCTTCCAACTGTATTACATACACTCCGCTGCTTAAATGTAATTTTTCCGTGTCTAATTTTAAGTGGAATTCACCTTTGGGATAATCTTGATTTGTGATAGTTATAATTTTTTCGCCGAGAATATCATATAAAATAATTTTGATTCTGCCGGATGATTGAAGAGAGTAAGAAATAGTAGTTTGTCCGTTAAATGGATTGGGAAATATTTCAAGAATTTTTTCTTCAATTTTATTTACGCTCGGCTCATTTATATCAGTAACAACACTTGTATCTCCACCAAAAATATAGATGTTACCTATGTTGCAATTAATTGGTTCATAGTAAACTACGCTGCCTATAGCAATATCATTAACCCCATCTCCATTGACATCACCTACCGCAGCTAAAATTCTTCCAAAACCGGATGAAGTACCATACCATGTTTTTTTTGCTTCTTCGGGTAACTTGCTGCCACCCACCCATAATCTTACATTCTGATATCCAAAATTTAAGGCGGCTCCCATAAAATCATTATACTTGTCTCCATTAACATCACCCAGGTTTTTCAACTTAAATGAATTTAGTCCTTCATTCTGAGTGTTAAGTCCGCAATCGGGAATAGTATCAAACTGCGGACCTCCCCATAGTACTACATTGTAAAAATAATATGGATATAGATTTGTATAATCCCGGGTAATCATATCATCAAAACCGTCATCATTCAAATCATTAATTATCCTTAAAGTTTCTGCAAAATTTGGTTCGGTAAAATTGAAGTAAAATGTTAATGGTTCAAAATTCCAATCCGGGTTTCCAAAATAAAATCTCCTGAAGTATTGGTCGGTATTGTTATCAATTTTTTGATAACCTATAAGTGTAAAATCCGCATATCCATCTCCATTCAGGTCACCGGTAGATTGGATAGGAGTGTATATTCGAATTTTATTTGCAGAATCTCCCATTATTACATAATGAGGGATAGTATCAAAAACAGATTCAGTGTTATAAAAATACAATGCTCCGTATTGTACCCCTCCGGGAGAATATCGTAAATCCGGATCGAAGATTACAAACTCTTCTTTACCATCGCCGTTAAAATCGGGTATAACTGTAGCACTTGTAAAAAACACACCAGGAAGAGTGCGGAATGTAATATTCGGAATAGTATCTATCTTATCCCCGGCAAAATATATTTTGATAACCGGGTTAAACCAGTTGTCTTTAATTATTATATCTTTATCCCCATCTCCGTTTACATCAATTAAATCCATTCTTACTAAATCAACATTTAGCGTAACATCGGGTAATGTATCCATAGGATTACCCCCATTATAAATAAATGCTTTTTGAAGTTCGCAATTATAAATGAGGATGTCATCATAGCCATCACGGTTATAGTCTTCAAGAGCATAAATATTATCAGCTTGATAATTAAAATAGCCGCTTACGGTAAACAATAATGAATCGAACTGTGCATAAGCGCTAACCGTGCAGAGCATGAATAGAATAAAAATAGACCGTAGAGTTATCATATCTGTTCCTTAATATTTAATACGAAATTTGGTTTGGATATCGGAAAGCGCCGAAAAGTTCTTCGCGGCATTGGTAGTGTCGTTGGCAGCGGAAAGAAAAGCGTCCCGGAATATCCGTTCGTTTTAATTAGAGAACCATTATACATAATCATACTACCCCGGTACGTTCGTTAAATGAAATTCAATTTTTCTTCAGTTAGAACTTACTGCAGGCAAATGTTAAAATCAAGACAGTGAATAAAAATTTCACGTCGCGCTATTTGCTAAAGACGCTGTTAAAATTTATCACTAACTCACCTTACGCAAGAAACAGTTAATCGGATGTAAATCGATTCCGGTAGCTTTCGGAATCGATAAATTAAATAATTTTTATCCGTTAGCTAACGGATATTACAATATCTGCGTAAGGTGACTTATTATTA
>MNYQ01000238.1 GCA_001873185.1 Ignavibacteria bacterium CG2_30_36_16
AGTTAATTCAACCGGAATCACTGTATAAACAATAACGCCAATGTCATCAACATACCAACCATCTTTTTGAATAGAACCGTCGGATTTCAATTCAAATTTAAGTTTTACGTTTGCCGATGTAAAATTAGAAAGATTCATCTCTTCATTTACCCATGCGCTGCGCGTGCCGTCATACAGAGGTTCGCCATTAGGTTGAAAGGTACCCTGCCCCGGTTCGGTATAATTGCCGGCGAGCGGCATCCAAGTGGAACCATTATTTGTAGAAACTTCAACCTGCCCATAATCCCAGTTACTTTCCAACTCATATTTCGTCCAGAAAGACAATCTCGGATTAGAATAAGTTGAGAGGTCAATTGGATTTGTTAACGTCATAGTAACCGTAGCGTTTGCCAGATAATTGCCGGTTTTACTGTCTGTATATGAATTAGGAGAAGTATGGTAAGAAGTAGTAGTAGCTTCCCATTTAGGTGTTGATGGGTTTGCCGTAATAGTCCACAATGTAAGTGGATTGTTTGTAGTATCCGAAAAAGCAAAAACAGGAACTCCAACAATAAAACTTACCGTATCGGTTGACATTGTAACGCTGCCGGTTTTTGTAGTCATCAATAATTTGACAAGCGCATCGGCTGGAGCTGTTTGTGCAACGGTAAAACTAAAAGGCGACTGAAGTGAAATTGTGCTTCTGCGGGGAATGCTACCAAGTGCGGCTGTTCCGTTATTAACAATTGCATATTCACTTAATGATGTAAGTTCAACCGAAATGTTTTCTGCTGCAGACAATCCTTTATTTCGGAAAGTTGGGGTTAAACTAACAACGTCACCGGGATTAAAGTACTGCTGATTGAATTCAGCATTCAATAATGAAACATATTCGCCGGCGACCCAAGCGTAATATAAATTTGGATTTAAGTTTTCCTGTGCAAGCGGAAAAATTCTATTTTGTGCAGGCCAAAAACCATCGCCGCTGCCGCCTACTTCGGGCGTCATTGCAAATATTTTACCGTTATTTGCAACCGTGTCGCCGTCATAACAAAAATCGTCGCTGTTACCGCGGGTTGAGTAGCCAACAGTTTGCTGATCAGTTCCCCATTCATAACCATTCCACGCCGTCATGTCGCGGGCAAATTCTCTGAATGTTGCCGAGTCGGGTGTTTCCATTTCAAGTGCGCCGTAAGGGAAGATTAGCAGATTACTGTATGTGTGATAATTTAAAGCGTTTTTAATATACCTGCCTGCAATGAAATTTTTATACGCTTGAGTTTCGGGCTCAGAAAAAGGCGCTGTTCCACGATAAGTATCGCTTGAGGGAGTTGTGCTCGAACCACCGTTTGGCGCATTCCAATATTCATAAGGACCGAAGTTTCTATTCAAATCAACTCCGTAAGAACCGCCATTGTTGCTCCTGTTTTTACGCCACATTCCTCCGCCGTTTGGATTAGTTGTTCTGTTGTATTCGTATCCATCGCAATTAACTACGGGAATAAAATACAACTCCCGGTTGTCAACAAGATATTTTACACTTGCATCGGTGTTGTAATTTTCAAGAAGATAATACATAAAATAAATAAGCGTCATCATGCCTTCCGGTTCGCGTGCGTGAGTTAGCGCCGTGTACAATGCTTCCGGCTCGTCTTCATTAATATTCGGATTATCCGAAATCTTTACCATATAAATTGGTTTGTCGAGATTAGTTATTCCGATGGAAGCTTTTTGCGTAATTAAATTTGGGTATAAAGCGTACATGCTGTCAAGTTCGGCAACAACTTCGGCAAGAGTGTAATACCCGCCCATGGATCCAAATCCGAATCCTTCAACATTATATTTTTCTTTACTGTGATTTAAAAAATTATTCTTTTCGGTTTGAGTTAATTGATGACGGCTGTTATAATGCATTTGCCAATCATCAATAATAACATCACTACGGAAGCCGGATGATTGAAGAGTTTTATATTCTTTATCGGTTATGAAAACTGTTACAGCCATATCCTCTTTGCTGAAAGAAGGATGGTCGAATTCCAAACCGATATCTATTAGTTTTTGAACATCAGTTATATCATCAACATAAATTTTTACCTGCATATAGTTTTGAGCAATGCCTGCCGACATGAAAAGTAATAGCGAAAGGAGAAGAATCAGTTTTTTCATTAATCTATCCAGAAATGTTTTTTTAATAATAAAGGTAATAACCACAATTCTAAAATAAAGAATTTTACTAAAAGAAAAATGCAATTAACAAGTTGTGAATGGTCGGATATATTTCTTATTGTTTAATGATTCCGGAAAGCCGATTCAAACCAAAGGTGAAGAAAAAAATGGACGCCGATTTCAACGTCCATTTCTATATAATTAAATAGATTTATTTAGTAAGTACAAGTTTTTTTGTTTTTATAAAACTCGTACCATCTGCACCCCAAGCTTCTATACGGTAGAAGTACACGCCACTGTTTAATCCTGCGGCATCAAGTTGAAACTCGTGCGTGCCGGAGGGCATTCCTGCATTTAGCAATAATTTAATTTGCTCGCCAAGAACATTAAAAAGTGTTAGTTTTACATTCGAGTTTACAGCAAGCTCATATTTTATTGTTGTTTTTGGATTAAAAGGATTGGGATAATTCTGACTTATCTCAAACTGACGCGGCACTTCCACTTTAACTTGCAATACACTTGAATATTGATAACGACCATCAAAATCGATCTGCTTCAATCTGTAGTAGATAAGTCCGGCATTAACTTTTTTATCTTCAAACTTGTAATTCTGTTTTTCGGTAGTTGTCCCTTTACCATGGACAAAACCGACATCCCGCCAATTATTTTGATTTGTGTAACTGCGCTCGACAACGAAACCCTTGTTGTTTGTTTCTGTAGCCGTTTGCCACAATAAACTTACAGCACTGCCGGCTAAGTTGGCTTCAAAAGAGATTAATTCTACAGGAATAAATTGAGAGAAAGGTGTAAACTTTACAAGCCCGTAAATAGATGAATCGGCTTGATGAACAATGTGCTGCTCAATCGAAAGAGAATCATAAACTCTCCAATCATTGTTTTGAGCGTAAATTAAATTTCCAGTGTTGTTATAAAGGTCGTATACATTTGCACCCTGCACGTTGTTATAAAGTATGTTTTTGCCATCATCGAGTGAAGAAGCATTTTCAATATTACCTATATTGGGTATCGGCTGAGTAGTGCTGCCGAGTATAGTAATGCCCCAATGATTGCCGTAAATTTCATTTTCGGAAATTATCGGTATGTTCAAATTACTTCCGTTAATGTTTATTCCGCTGCCTGTGGTGTTAACATCGGGATTAATATTATTGTTATAAATTTTATTGTTATGAACATAGCAGGTTATATCGCCGCCGCCGAAAACCATACCAAAACTGTTGTTGTAAATTTCATTATAAGCTATTTCGGATGAAGACGATGAACCGCTAAACAAAGCAGAGATACTAATTCCACCAGTTCTGTTAAACATACCTCCGTGTATTAAATTGTATTTTATTGATGGCGAGTTATTTCCCTGCGTACCAACACTAACCTGGTTTTTAGGTGACGTGTTCTGTGAATTGTTGTTGTAAAACTCATTGTATTCAATAAGCGGAGAGGAGCCGGTAGTGAGTGTTATTCCATACTCATAACATCTTTCTACTTTGTTATAAGTGAAGATAGGATTTGATGAAGATGAAAGTGTGCCGCCTCTTCTGCATTTATAAACATAGTTGTTACTAAATGTGGGGCTTGCGCCTATACATCTTAATGCATAGTAAGCATACTCAATTCTTGCATAACTGATAACACAGGCGGTATCAACAGAAGTATCGCCAAATCTAAATCCGTCGTATGCCGCTCCTGTTGTGTCGTTAGATGTTGAGGTGAAAATTATCGAATCGGCTGCGGTTCCCACAGCATAGAATTTTCCATTTACTTCGAAGCCAGATGTAGAACCTGTGAATGTAACCACAGTGCCCGGCTGAATATAAACTCTATCGTTTGCGGAAACTACAATTTTATTACTTATAGTAAAATTAGGCGCCGTACCAGTTACCACACCAGCGGAGTTAATTACAAGGTCGGACAAAGACCAATTAACACCGGTATTAGGCGTAGTATATTGTGCAAAAGTTAAATTTGCTAATGATATAAAAATTAAAATCAGTATATGTTTTTTCATTTGATTCTCTAACTTATAAATACTCTATTGGATAATTCGTTTGTATCATCCGGCTTGACCGGGAAATGCGCACTCAAGATATTTCCCACCTTCTCTACCGCATTAATAATTCCTTTGCTAAAATTTCCTTCTGCAAACATCTTCTGCATTTCATCTTTAATGCTATCCCAGGTATCGGCAGCCACCATTTTATTTATTCCTTTATCAGCAAGAATATAAAACTGTCTCTTATCAAGCAGAATAAAAATTAATATGCCGGTTTTGCCCCGGGTGTTACTTACACCGCGATGAAAAAATTCTTCTTCCGCAATCTGACGGAGAGATTTTTTCCTTTGTGCCGATGATAATTTTTCTTTTATGCTTACGCAAATTTCGCCTGCCGTAGTTTCTTCCTTTTCCTTCACTTTATTAGAAATCCGCAGAAGCTCGTCATCGTCAAAGAAATTATAAATGAGTTGTTCGTTCATGTTCGGGAATTATTATTTTGTTAGTTCTAATATAAATAGAATAACATCTGCTTTCCACAAAATTATAAAAAAGTTTCCCGCTGTGTTGCATCCTAATTTATCTGTTAATCAAAGGATTTAATTTTAAACTATCAAAAGATAAATTCCTCTTATAATATTAACTAATAACTAACGGGTTGAATGACCGGATGATCGCATTTCGAAAAAAAACAACTCAAAGTTATCCAGACTATCCGGCTGCCGGATATGAAACGCAAAGATGTTTGGTTCGATTACAAAATTTAATCGCACTTAATAAAAAAAGCACAGCCTCTAATTTGAGAGTTTAAAGCTGTGCTTTTGAGAAAAGATACGATGAGTTTACTTTTTGTTTAAATTAATCTCACCGCCGGAGGTTTTGGCAATTACCATTTTCCCGCCGCCGTTGATATCTGCTTCAAGTTTTCTTTTCCCTTCGGTTTTCACATTATCGGTTGTAAAGCCGCAATCAACATCACCGCCAGAGCTGCTAAGTTTTACCGAAGCTTTAAAGTCGTATGGAACGATAATGTCAATATCTCCGCCGGAAGTAGCCAGTTCTATTCCTTCATTGCTTCCGCTGTAATTTAATTTTATATCTCCGCCCGATGTTTTAGCCTGTATAGAGCCGTTGCCGCCGTTCAATTTAATATCTCCGCCGCTTGTTGTGGTGATTAAGTTACCTTTGAAATTTTCTACTTTAATATCTCCGCCGGATGTAGAAGCTTTTGTTCTGCCTTCCGGATTTTCAAGCTTAATATCGCCGCCGGAAGTAGAAATTTCTAATTCGCCTCTTGTTTCTCTAATCTCAACGTCCCCGCCGGAGGTTTTCAAATTTACCATTCCTGTTATGCCGCCAACCCGGATATCACCGCCGGAAGTAGAAACTTTTACATTAAAATTAGCAGGCGCTTTAACTTCATATCTTAATTTAATTCCCGAATTTCCCCAATTAAAAAATTTTCTTTCGTATTTTCCTGTAACAACTACTTCCTCATCATCTCCAGTAAATCCAAATTTCATCTTTTCACGAGCTTTATCGTTACCGAGAACTTTTACATAAACTTCGTTCTTGTCCCAGGGTGTAACCATTACATCACCGGGAGATGTGGTTATACGTAAAGTTTTTCCTTCAGAAATCGGAAATGATTTTTCATTGAGCACATCTAAACCGCCGCTTAATTCTCCATCGTAAGCTACCGAGCAACCGGAAAGAGCAGCCGGTGCTCCTAAAAGTAATAATAGAATTACGATTAAAAATTGTGTTTTGTTTTCCATTTTATACCTCAAGCTTAATTGATTTATATTTTATTAGACCTGTTATAATCTTAAAGGTTACTCGCTCTCTTGAACAAAAATTCAACTGCGGTAGTAAAAATAAAAAAACCATTTTTAGGAGGTTACTTATTCCTGATTACCGGTATTATAAATACAGATAAGGCGAAATGACGTGGCGGATGCCGGTGCTTTTTCTGTTATAAAGATTTTATTTCTCTGCCTTAAAATTTATTCGCTTTTTAACACGCGCCTGCTTTATTATTTTTGCACTATGAAAAACGAAGAATTAAAAATTGCCCGCTGGTGGGAAACTGCAAACAACGGCAAAATTCTATGCACACTCTGTCCCCGCTATTGCACAATTGGTGATGGACAAATTGGTTTCTGCTTCATCCGGCAGAACATTGACGGCAAACTTTACAGCACCGGATATGGACGCCCCACCGGTTTTGCAATTGACCCGATTGAAAAAAAACCGTTAAGCCATTTTTTACCCGGCACAAACATTTTAAGTTTTGGAACCGCAGGCTGCAACTTAGGATGCAAGTTTTGCCAGAACTGGTCAATGAGTAAAGCAAAACTTGACGACCTTAACGCACTTTCCGTTACACCGGAAGAAGTTGTCGAACTTGCAAAAAAGTACAACACACCTTCGATAGCATACACTTATAACGACCCGACAATTTTTGGAGAATACGTTATTGATATTTCAAAAATTGGAAGAAGCGAAGGAATTAAATCGGTAATGGTTACAGCTGGCTACATCGATAAAAAAGCAAGAAAAGATGTTTACAAATATATTGATGCAGCAAATGTAGACCTTAAAGCCTTCACAGAAAGATTTTACAAGAAGTTGACATTTTCCAGTTTGAAATCGGTTCTCGATACACTAATCTGGCTTAAGAATGAGACAGACGTCTGGTTTGAAATAACAACTCTTTTAATACCCGGAGAAAACGATTCGCCAAATGAAATTAAAGCTGAATGCAACTGGATAGTTGAAAATTTGGGAGACAATATTCCTCTTCACTTCACTGCTTTTCATCCGGATTTTAAAATGACAGATTTGATTCCAACACCCGGTTCTACTTTAAACACAGCTCGCGCGACAGCCTTTTCCGAAGGAATAAAATATTGTTATGTAGGAAATGTTCACGATAGAGAAGGACAAACTACCTATTGCCCCGATTGTAAAACAGCGCTAATAAAAAGAGATTGGCAATCTGTACTTAGTAATAAGTTGGAACATGGGAAATGCTGCAACTGCGGAACAAAAATAGATGGTTGTTTTCAATAAAGAGATGACATTTCTCTGTTTTGTTTTTAAGCAGTAATATTTTTTCCAAATTATAATTAACTTGCCTTTGATAAAAATAGAGTTTCTGCAAAATAGCTTCTCTGTCATTTCGAAGGAGTCTTCTGCCAAAGGCATCCCTTTGGGAGACTGAGATCCTCTTCACTTCACTGCTTTTCATCCGGATTTTAAAATGACAGATTTGATTCCAACACCCGGTTCTACTTTAAACACAGCTCGCGCGACAGCCTTTTCCGAAGGAATAAAATATTGTTATGTAGGAAATGTTCACGATAGAGAAGGACAAACTACCTATTGCCCCGATTGTAAAACAGCGCTAATAAAAAGAGATTGGCAATCTGTACTTAGTAATAAGTTGGAACATGGGAAATGCTACAACTGCGGAACAAAAATAGATGGTTATTTTCAATAAAGAGATGACATTTCTCTGTTTTGTTTTTAAGCAGTAATATTTTTTCCAAATTATAATTAACTTGCCTTTGATAAAAATAGAGTTTCTGCAAAATAGCTTCTCTGTCATTTCGAAGGAGTCTTCTGCCAAAGGCATCCCTTTGGGAGACTGAGAAATCTCTTAAGAACATGAGATTTCTCCCTTCGGTCGAAATGACATTAACCTGAAAAATTTATTTTGCAGAAACTCTAATAATTACATTAATAA
>MNYQ01000156.1 GCA_001873185.1 Ignavibacteria bacterium CG2_30_36_16
GAATGTAATTGATTTCGATATGGATATAATGAAAGCGATTGAAATGCCCAGGATTCATCATCAATGGTTTCCGAATGAAATTATTTATGAACCATTCGGAATGAGTGTTGATGTTATGGAAAATCTTTTAGAGAAAGGACACAACATTGCAAGTCCCGAAAATTTAGGCAGAGTAGAAGGAATTTTAATTAATAATTCAGATGGCTTTATTTACGGCTCCACCGACCCACGCGGTAATGGTTTAGCAAAAGGATTCTAAATGGTTTTAGGTTTAGGTATTGATATAATTGAAATTGATCGTATCAAGGAGAGTGTTGATCGTTTTGGAGATCATTTTCTAAAAAAAATATTTACAAGAAGCGAATTATTTTATTGTTGTGAGAAAGCAAATAAATATCAACATCTTGCTGCACGGTTTGCCGCTAAAGAAGCGGTGTATAAAGCCATTGCCTCAAGCTGGCAGCCAACCGTAGGCTGGCACGACATAGAAATTTTCAACGAACCCACCGGACTGCCAATTGTAAAACCAAAGGGTAAATTAAAAGATTTTTTAGCGGATGATAAAAACCTCAAAATTTCGATGAGCCACTCAAGGGATTATGTAGCGTGTGTGGCAATAATTTATAAAAATGGGCAATCACAAATCTTGTAAACTCAATTTATTAATGTATTGGAATATCCTGGCTCAAATAGCTATATTTGCACGAAAGTTTTTAACAACTAATATATTTTCTCAGGCAGAGTTCAGTTTTGAATAAGAAAACATTTGAAGTATTAACATACATCTCACTCGGAATAGTTTTCTTTTTACTTGTATTGATGCTCACTAAAACTGTTCCCGTGAGTTGGTTTGTTTATATACTTGGATTTAGCATTTTACTTTTAATTTTTAGATTGGTTTTCAGAGTGTATTTTATAATGGTAGATCGTAAATCTTACGGAGGCAAGTCTTCGAACAATCGAAACGGGTAAACGGTAAACTTAATGCCAAAGTGCTCATTCTCAATCAGAGTTATGAGCCACTCACCGTTTGTAACATCAAAAAAGCAATCGTATTAATCTTCCTCGGAAAAGCAGAGCCGGTACTCAGCGATGATAGAAAAAGTTTGAGAACAGTTTCAAACCGCTATCCGTGGCCAAGTATAATACGCCTTAGCCGCTATGTTGGCGTTCCATACAAGAAAGTAGTTTTAACCCGAAAGAATATACTCCGGCGCGATTCATACAAATGCGGCTACTGCGGCAGAAGCGATTTACCTTTAACTATTGACCATGTTACACCCCGTGCACGAGGCGGTGTGGATTCGTGGGAAAATTTAATTTGTGCATGCACTGTTTGTAACAATAAAAAAGGCGATAGGCTGCCACATGAAGCCAAGATGGAACTTCTTTTCAAACCGTTCAAACCAAGCCATATTGTGTTTATTAAAAACGTAGTTGGCAAACTTGATGAAAAGTGGAAACCTTATTTGTATTTGTCTTAAGTTTTTTTCTAAAAAGATAAAGATAATTATTGCTTACATTTTATAACGAGATTATTAAACTCATAATTATTATCTTTCCCCCGTTAAAAATCATAAACTATTCGTAAAAAATGTCTAAAAAAATAATTCTGAGCGGAATGCGTCCGACGGGCAAATTGCACATCGGGCATTATGTTGGTGCGCTCGAAAATTGGGTTAAACTTCAAGATCAATATCAAAATTTTCATCTTATTGCTGATTACCATGTATTAACTACAAGTTTGAATACAGATGATATATATGATAATTCTATCGATATGTTAATTGACTGGCTTGCCGCCGGGCTGGATCCTGTGAAAAGCCCGATGTTCCGGCAATCTCAAATAAAAGAACACACTGAATTGCATCTAATTTTATCGATGCTGATAACTGTAAATAGGCTTGAACGCAATCCCACTGTTAAAGAGCAGGCAAGAGATTTGCATATCGATAATATTATATACGGACATCTCGGTTACCCTGTTCTTCAAACAGCGGACATATTACTTTATAAAGGCGATGCCGTGCCGGTTGGTGAAGATCAGGTTCCTCATATAGAAATATCGCGCGAAATAGCGAGAAGATTTAATAATCAATACGGAACTGTTTTTCCGGAACCATCACCAATGCTTACTAACTTTGCAAGGCTTCCCGGTTTGGACGGAAATTCCAAGATGAGTAAATCACTTGGCAATACAATTTTACTTTCCGATGATCCTGGAACTGTAAAAGCCAAAATGAAAAAAGCAGTAACCGATCCACAAAAAGTTCGGCGCGGTGATCCTGGACGTCCGGAAATATGCCTTGTGTTTTCTTATCATAAAAAATTTAATGAGAGTGAATTACCCGAAATTGAATCGGGCTGTCGTTCGGGCGTTCTCGGCTGTTTTGATTGCAAGATGAATTGTGCTTCCAAAATATCGCAGCTTTTAGAACCGGTTAGAGAAAAAAGACAGTATTACGAAACGCGACCAGATGAAGTTAAACAGATTTTGAAAGATGGCGAAGACCGTGCACGCAAAACGGCAATCGCTACGATGAGCGAAGTTAGAGAAAAAATGAAGTTGGGTTAGTCTTGTATAAAATTAAACTTGAACAGTTTGAAGGTCCGCTGGATCTTCTTCTGTTTTTTATAAAAAGAGATGAACTTAATATTTACGATATTCCTATATCTAAAATAACAAAAGAATTTTTGGAATATGTAAATCTAATTAAGTTGCTCGATCTGGAAGTTGCAGGCGATTTTATTTTGATGGCATCAACATTAATGCATATTAAAGTAAGAATGCTGCTTCCACCCGGTGTTGATGAAAAAGGGGAAGAAATAGATCCACGCGGTGAATTAGTTCAGGCGTTGCTCGAGTACAAACGTTATAAAGAAATGTCAGAAGAATTAGCATTCTTTGAAACATCTCAAAGGAAATTAAATTTCCGCAGTAATTACTCGGAAGACCCGGCAGAAGCGCCCCCGGAATATGAAGTGTTATTAAAAAACGTTTCAATCTTTGATCTTGCAAAGGCTTTCAAAAAAGCTCTGGAAGGCGTTAAGCAGCCAGTTGTTCATGAAGTAATGAAAATAAACATTTCAATCGATGAACAGATTGAATATATTTTAAAATTACTTGATGAAAATAAAAGAATTCACTTTCTAACGCTTGTAAATCCAATGCGTGAAAGAATAAGAATAGTTATTACATTCATAGCTCTGCTCGAACTCGTAAAAATGCAGCGAATAGGAATTGAGGGATCTGATAATTTTAACGATTTTGTTTTAATAAAACTGAACGATGGACAAAACATATAATTCTGTAATAAATGCGTTGATATTTGCTTCGGATGAACCGTTACCGGCTGCTGATATAATGAAGGCTATTAAAGGTATTGACGGCGAAGATATTCAAATTAATGTTGAAGATGTGAATCAGTGCGTTGAAGAGATAAATAATTTTTACGATGAGAACCAGTTTTCATTTAAAATTATTAAAGTAGCAAACGGATTTTTATATGCTACCAGACCTGAGGTTGCCAAATACGTTGGCTTCCTGTCATCAGAAAAAAGCAAAAGAAGATTAAGCCAGGCAGCCCTTGAAACGCTTGCGATCATTGCATATAAACAGCCTCTAACCAAACCCGAACTTGAAACTATAAGGGGCGTGAATTCAGATTATATTTTAAACACGCTTCTCGAAAAACGATTGATTACAATTACCGGTCGTGCCGAAACCATCGGCAGACCACTTTTGTACAACACAACAGATGAGTTTCTAAAATACTTCGGTTTAAATAAAATAAGTGATTTGCCCAAACCGAGAGAAATAGATGAAATTATGCAAGATGAGGATTTTATTGAACAGAAGAAGAGAATAATGATGAATTTAATTGAAGAGAAAATTGAAGACGAAATGAACTCCGGAGGCGATGATGGCAGTACGGCTGAATAAATATCTTGCGGACAGCGGCGCAGCCTCCCGACGTAAAGCGGAAGAGTTAATCCTCGAAGGAAGAGTATCTGTAAACAACAAAACTGTTGTTGATCTTGCTTTTAAAGTTGATACCGAAAAAGATGTGGTTGATCTTGACGGCGAGATCATAAAACCTAAACGGCATATTTATTTCTTGATGAATAAACCAAAAGGAGTAGTAACCACAACTTCCGATGATAAGAAAAGAAATACTGTTTTAGATGGGATCAAAACCAAAGAAAAAGTTTATCCAGTTGGGAGATTGGATTATAACACGACCGGAGTTTTATTTTTAACAAATGACGGCGACTTTTCATATTTTTTAACGCATCCCAAAAATAAAGTGCCGAGAGTTTATGAGGTAAAATTGGATAAGCCCCTACAGGAGAAAAATGTTAAAAGTCTTCTCAAAGGTGTGTTTATTCAGGGAGTGCGTGGAAATTTTGAGAAAATAACATTTCCCAAAAAGAAAGACCACACATTTACCGAGGTTACTGGATTAGAGGGGCGAAATCATTTTGTTAAAAACATGTTTGGCACTTTGGGGTTTACAGTTACATCGCTTAATCGAAAAAGTTATGCGGGCATTGAGGCAGACATACCGGTGGGAACTTATAGAGCAATGAGTTTAATAGAGATTGAACAAATAATTAAGAGATATGGCAAATAAATTAATTGTAGTAATTATTTTATCACTTGTGGTTTTCGTTTCTGCACAAGAAATTGAAAAGAAAGATTCGCTTCCCAGATTCAGTTATTCAACTCTCTCAGAATTAAATGCACAACTCGATGACATTTTTAATGACCCTAATTTTGACAATGCTGAATGGGGAGTTGTTATACAATCGCTTGAAACCGGTGAGTATTTTTATAAGAGAAATGAAGATAAATTATTAATGCCTGCTTCAAATTTAAAGTTATTTACAACTGCAGCCGGTTTATTAATACTCGGTACCGAATATAAATTTAAAACGAATATTTATTCGCGAGGTGAAATAGACGGTTCAATTTTACGTGGTGATTTAATTGTGCAGGGCAGAGGCGACCCAACTATTTCCGGACGCTTCTATAATGATGAGATGTTTAAAATCTTTAATGATTGGGCTGACTCACTTTTGGAATACGATATTGATGAAATTGACGGTAACATCATTGGAGATGATAATGCGTTTGATGAGTTGGGTCTTGGCGAAGGCTGGTCGTGGGATTATGAGAGCTATTGGTATTCAGCGCAAAGCGGAGCTATTTCTTTTAACGACAACTGCATTGATGTTTGTGTAAAAGTTAATAAAAAAACTTTGCAGCCATTAATTTCAATTGCACCTGAAACAAATTATGTCGTAATCTTAAATAAAGTAAATGTAGTCAGCGGTGACTCTGCAACAAATATAGATGTATTCCGGGAAAGAGGAACTAATGTTATTACAGTTTTCGGAAATATAAACATGAAGGATTCCATTAAGACTTTTGTAACTGTCAATAATCCCACGCAATACGCAATGGTGGCGCTTTACGGAGTTCTTGATAAGCGCGGAATTAAAGTTTCGGGTTACCCTATTGATATTGATGATACGTCAGGACCAATAGATTATCATAAATTAAATAAGCTTTTTACGCATCAGTCGGTTGAATTAAAAGAAGTAATTAAGATAATTAATAAGAATAGCCAGAACTTTTATGCCGAACAATTATTAAAAACAATCGGACTCGAGAAAGAAAATTACGGCTCTGCAAAAAATGGAATAAAGGCATGTGTTCAAGTGTTTGAAGATATGGGAATAAATTCTGAGAGAATGTTGATGGTAGATGGAAGCGGTCTCTCCAGATTAAATCTTGTTACCCCGCATCAGATAGTAATTTTGCTAAACCATATGTATAAGAGTAAAGAGTTTATACCTTTCTATAATTCATTACCTATTGCAGGCGTTGACGGCACGCTTGGCAATAGAATGAAGAATATTCGTTTAGAAAATAATCTTCGCGGCAAAACAGGATATATTGGTGCGGTTAGAAGTCTTTCTGGGTATATATTTACGGGCGATGGTGAGTTGCTTAGTTTCGCAATGATTGCAAATAATTTTAATGTTCCTCTTAAATTAGCTGACAACCTTCAAGATTTGGTCTGCTTACGTCTTGCAAATTTTAAAAGAAAAATTACGGAGAATTAATGGAAAATATTGAAAATGATGATTTGAATGTGTTAATAAAAAGAAGATTCGAAGAACTTGAAGAGCTAAGAGGGAAAGGTTTTGAACCCTATGCTTATTCATTCGCAGTTGATTCAAATTCGGAAGACGTTAAAGCAAATTTTATAGAAAATTCTGAGGAGAAGCGAACGGTAAAAATAGCAGGGCGAATTATGGCGATCAGAAGAATGGGTAAGGCTTCATTTGCTCATCTGCAGGATATGAAGGGAAGAGTTCAGGTTTACCTTCGCAAAGATGATATCGGTGATTCTTACGATGCATTTAAACTGATGGATATTGGCGACATAGTAGGCATTGAAGGTTATGTATTTAAAACAAAAACCGGCGAAATTTCTGTGCATGTAACTGACTTGCAGCTCCTTTCAAAATCTATCCGTCCTCTCCCGGTTGCAAAAGAAACAACGGATGAGCATGGCAACAAAGTTGTTCATGATCAGTTTGTTGATAAAGAATTACGCTATCGTCAGCGCTATGTTGACTTGATCGTAAACTCAACTATTAAAGATACTTTTATCAAAAGAAGCCGCATTATTTCTGCTATGCGAAATTATCTTGACGCAAAGGGATATCTCGAAGTTGAAACTCCTATACTTCAACCTTTATATGGCGGCGCTTCGGCAAGACCCTTTATGACGCATCACAATTCGCTTGATACTGATCTTTATCTTCGTATCGCCGATGAATTATATTTGAAGAAATTAATTGTTGGCGGCTTCGATGGAGTTTATGAGATCTCGAAAGATTTTAGGAACGAGGGAATGGACCGCACGCATAATCCGGAATTTACAATGATGGAGCTTTACGTTCCATACAAAGATTATGTATGGATGATGCAATTTGTGGAAATCATGATTCAAAATATTTGCACTGTTGTTTTTGGTAAAATTGATTTTGTTTATGAAGGGAAAAACATTTCTTTTAAATCTCCATGGAAGCGAGTTTCGATGGTTGATGTGATAAAAGAAAAAACCGGACTTGATATCCTAAAAGGTACAAATGAAGAGCTAAAAGAAACAGCAAAAAAATACGGCGTAGATATTCTTAAAGCAGAAGGGAGATCGAAGTTAATAGATGAGCTTTTCAGTGTCACAGTTCAGCCAGAACTTATTGAACCAAGTTTTGTTGTCGATTATCCATTAGATCTTTCTCCTCTCGCCAAGAAGCATAGGACTATTAATGGCTTGGTAGAGCGTTTTGAAGGTTATGTTGCCGGAAGAGAAATTTGCAACGCTTTTTCCGAATTGAATGATCCGATTGATCAGCGGGATAGATTCGAAGGGCAGGTTCGCCTGCGTGAAGAAGGGGATGCGGAAGCGCATCAAATCGATGAAGATTTTATTCGAGCACTTGAATATGGAATGCCGCCAACTGCGGGGCTTGGTGTGGGTATAGATAGACTTGTAATGCTATTAACAGATCAAAGTTCAATTAGAGATGTAATATTTTTTCCGCAAATGAAACCGGAAGTAAACCAATAAATCAATATTATATTATTAAGAAGAAATCTATAATGTACAGGATAGGAATTTCATGAAAGTATTTATAATAATGCTATTATTATCTGCAACCTTTTTTGCTCAAAGTCAATTAGATGATACTATTTTATTTGCACCTATTAATACAAAAGTAAATCTATCGCTGCATGAAAAAGTGCCATTGTCGATGATTCCGAGAATTATCAGTATTCATAAAGCACAATTGTTTGATTCAAATATTGATTACACAAATCTTGCAATAGTTAGCGGTGCGGCTTTAACCACAGGTATTGGACTTCATATTTATCAAAGCAATTCATGGTGGAAGAACGAGCGTTCTAATTTCCATTTTGAAAACGATTGGGATTACGCTCTTTGGCTCGATAAACTTGGGCATTTTTATGCCGGCGCCTTAGTGGCGCATGCTTTTTCAAGCGGATTAGAGGCAGCTAATTTCGATTCGGAAAACTCTGCCATTCTTGGCGCAGCCCTTTCATTAGGGTTTTTATTGTACATTGAGGTTGAGGATGGTTATGGACCTAATTGGGGTTTCAGCCCCGGCGATGCAATTGCTGATTTTCTTGGCGCAGGTTATATGCTTACTCAATATTATGTGCCATTTTTAAAAAACTTTATGCTAAAATTTAGTTATTATCCATCAGACAAATTGAGAGCCGGACAGCATCAGGGTGGAAACGTAATTGATGATTATGAAGGTCAAAAGCAATGGCTTAGCCTAAGAGTTAACGAGTTTCTACCATCATCGATTGAAAAATATTGGCCGGACTTTTTAATGCTTGCCGGTGGTGTTGGTGTAAGAAATCTTGACGGCTCAGGTGGTGGACAACGTGAATATTACATTGCTCTTGATATTGATGCAGAAGAAATACCATTATACGGACCGGCGTGGCAGTTTGTAAAAAACACACTTAATTACATACATTTTCCTATGCCGGGATTTAGGTTCTCTCCTGATGGTGCTTTTTTTGTTTTCTGTTTTTAAGGATCTGTATTGAAGTTTTCCGTAATTATCCCAACTTTGAATGAAGAAAAACTTCTTCCGGTTATATTAAATCAATTAAAAGATCCTTACATTCAGAATAAATATGAAATTGAAATTGTAGTTTCCGATGGCGGAAGCATGGATTCTACTATTGAAATAGCCATGAGGTCTGCTGATGTGGTTACCGTACATACCGATTCTACACCGCAGACAATTGCGGAAGGGCGAAATTGCGGCGCTAACGCTGCAAGCGGAAATATTTTTATTTTTGTGAACGGTGATATCAGAATTAAAGATGTGCACAAGTTTTTTGACTTCATCGAAAGCAGATTTGTAAAAAGCAGTTTTGTTGCAATGACCTGTATAGTTTCTATTTTCCCTGAAGAAGAAATATTATCGGATAAAATATTTCAATTTATTTTTAATACTTATTTCCATTTGTTGAATATATTTGGAGTAGGAATGGGGAGGGGAGAGTGTCAAATTGTTAAAAGAGAAGCATTTGAAAGAGTTGGAGGATATAACAAAAAAATGGCAGCAGGTGAAGATTTTGATCTTTATAAAAGAATTAAGAAGAACGGTAATATTTTATTTACAAGGAAACTTACCGTGTACGAATCGCCCCGCAGATACCGCAAAATTGGATATCTTGCTGTTACATGGTCGTGGATCGAGAATGCAGTCTCTGTAATTTTAAAAAATAAATCCATCGCAAACGAATGGGAACAGGTCAGATAAAATGAAAAGACTAACTTTCTTTTTAATAATCTTTCAATGTTTTGTAATTGCCCAGACAGAGTATGTCGAAGTTGTAAATCCCGTATATAGTTTTCTTGAAAGGATGGAAACACTCCATTTAATTGAAGGATATAATTCATTTCTTCTGCCTAAAACCCGGAACAATATTTCAGAATTCTTGAAACAGATCATCCCAAAAGGAAATGAATTGAATGAAATTGATAAAGAATATCTCGATGATTTTAAAACAGAGTTTGAGTATGAAATACTCGGCACATTAAAAAATTCATCTTCTATTATTGCAAAGAGTAGAAATTATTTTGCTGATGAAACTCAGCGATATTTGTATTTTATTAATTCACCCGGCAAAGCTAATTTATTCATCAACTTATTGGCTGAAGGGAAATTTCTTTTTACAAATGACAGAGAATTGAAAAATTCTTACAGCGCAACAGCGGGAATTATAGGCGGAGAAATTAGAGGAACTCTTCTAAATAAATTTGGCTTTAAACTTAGAGGAACAAACGGCGCTCTATTTGGAAATAAGCAGGCAGGTTACATTATAAATTCACTAAGGAATAATTATAAGTTCAATGAAAAACCTGAAGAGAAGTTCTTTGATGAAACGGAGGGATATTTAACCGCAGATTTTGATTTAATTAACTTTAAAATTGGGCGTGATAAAATTCTTGCCGGTTACGGTGAAACAAAGTCACTCATTTCGAATAATTCACCGATGTTTGATTATGTTTCTATGAACATTAATTATGATGTTTTTAATTTCTCATACTTCCATGGAAAATTATTAGGCAAATACAAATATTTGAATGATCGTATTACCGGTGGTGAAGCTTTTGTTGAAGAAAAATATATCGCATTTCACCGGCTTGGTTTTAATTTAAACAAACATGCTGATTTTGGCTTTGGCGAAATTGTTGTGTACGGCGGTCGCCCTGTTGATTTTAGTTATCTAAATCCTTTTAATTTTTACAAGTCAGCCGAACACTCAAACCGGGATCGAGATAATTCAATTTTGTTTTTCGATTTTAATAACAATTCAATTAAATCTATAAAACTTAGCGGTTTATTGTTGGTTGATGATATTTCCTTTTCAAAAATTGGAAGCGGCTGGTGGGGCAATAAGACCCTGATAAATATCGGACTTCTCTTTTCGCAGCCTCTAAGTAGTTTGCCACTCGATATAAGGCTTGAATATATTAAAATTGATCCTTATGTTTTTTCTCATAGACTTTATAAAAACAACTACACAAACTTTGGAATTGGATTGAGTGAACCTTTACAGCCGAATAGTTCTCTAATTAGCGCGGCTATCGAATATAGATTTTCCAATAAATTAAAAGTGAAGACAGGCGCGTCGTACTCAGTGCATGGAGCCAATCCAATTTCAAGCAGCGGTATAGTTACAAATGTTGGAGGCGATGCTTTGCTCGGTCATCGTTCTTTTGATGCAGAGCAGGTAAAATTCCTTTCCGGAGTGAAAGAATATTTTAGAAATATAGAAGCAACTTTAGTTTATGAACCGATGAATGAATTATTTTTCATACTCTTTGCTGAATATATTAATCATTCTTTACAACAAAAAATAAAAAGAGAATTGAATTCAATTCTATCTTTTATTGTTAAAATATAAATTGCAGGTGATTTGATGAATTCGAGGAAAGTTAAAATTCCATTTTTAATTATAATACTAACTCTTGGCATTGTGTTAGGAATACAAATAGAAAAAATTTTTTCTGGAGACAATTTAAGAGAAAGTATAGTAAAATTTAATGACGTTCTTACATATACGGAAAAATATTATGTGGAAGATGTAGATTCGCAACAGCTTGTAGAAGCAGCCATAAAAGGAATGCTCAATAAGCTTGACCCTCATTCAGTTTACATATCAGCTAAGGAGATGCAGTCAGTCGAGGAATCTTTCCGCGGAGATTTTGAAGGAATCGGAATTGAATTTCAGGTTGTAAACGATACTCTAACAGTTGTTTCTCCTATTTCTGGCGGACCGAGTGAAGCGCTTGGAATTCAACCAGGCGATAGAATAGTTGAAATTGAAGGAAAGGATATAATTGGAATTTCTAACGAAGAAGTTAGAAAAAAATTGCGCGGTAAATCCGGCAGTGTAGTTTCAGTTACGATTGTAAAACCCGGCAATTCAAATAAATTAAATTATGAAATTACGAGAGATAAAATTCCACTTTTTTCTGTTGACGCGAATTTTATGTTCGATGAAAAAATCGGATACGTTAGTGTTTCAAGATTTTCTGAAACTACCTACGATGAACTTGTTGAGGCACTTAACAATTTAAAATCAAAAGGAATGAAGCAATTGGTACTGGATTTAAGAAGTAATCCGGGTGGCTATTTGAATCAAGCAGTCAGCATTTCTGATCTTTTTATTGCGGGGAAGAAAAAAATTGTTTATACGGAAGGCAGAAGGGATGAATTTGATGAAGAATTTTTTTCATCAAAACCATCAGCATTTGAAAATATTCCATTAATAGTTCTCGTCAATAGAGGAAGCGCTTCTGCAAGCGAAATTGTATCCGGCGCAGTTCAAGATTGGGACAGAGGTCTTATTGTTGGTGAAACAACTTTCGGAAAAGGATTGGTGCAGAGACAGTTTATGCTGCCGGATAATTCAGCGCTTCGTTTAACTATTTCGAAATACTTTACTCCTTCGGGTAGGCTAATCCAAAGAGATTATAAAGATTTTGAAAACAAAACCGAGTATTATTCTGACATTAATGAACGTGAGGAAGTAGAAGGAGAAAATATTAATCATCAATCCGAGAAAGATACTTCACTTCCTGTATTTAAGACTAATGGCGGACGGATTGTTTATGGCGGAGGTGGAATAACTCCCGACTACATTGTTAAATCGGATAAAATGACAGATTATACATCAAACCTTCTTAAGAAAAATATTTTTTATCAATTTGTCCTTTCATATCTTGATAGTCATGGAAAAGAAATTCTAAACAAATACAAAAATAATCTCGAAAATTTTCGGAGAGATTTCCGGTTCTCAAAAGAAGAAATAAACAAATTTATTTCTTTTGCAGATTCAAAAGAGATCAAGTTTGATGAAGCAGGATTTAAGAGCGATCAAGATTATATTGAAGCAAGATTAAAAGCTCAGGTGGCGCGAAATTATTGGAAAAATGAAGGTTGGTATTCTGTTCTTCTTTCAACCGATGAGCAGGTTACAACGGCATTAAAATTATTCGACGAAGCAAAAAATTTGGCTCAAACAAAATGAAAAATAAATATTTAATTCTTGTCTTTTTTTTGCCGATTCTATTTTATGCCTTTAAACCAGTAAAGTCAAATATTTTGGACGATGGTTGTCCGTTAAGTTTCAGTTCAGCTAAATCTTTACAAGTTGGGGAGGAATTTCGATTTGTTGTAAGTTATTCATTCATTGATCTCGGCGAAATAATTATCAAAGTTACCGGTAAGAATATTAAAAACGGTAAATATTTTTATAATGCAGTCGCACTTATAGATTCTTATTCAGGGATTCCATTTGTAGATTTACATCAGGTTTACGAAACCTCAATGACCGAAGACTACTTTTCAGATTTTTTCAGAGGAATTATTCAACATAAAGAGTATAAAACTTTTACCGAATATGATTTTAAGTATGACGATTCTAAAGTTTTTGTTAAAAAAGGAAAAGTTAAACCGTATGAATTATGGACGGATACAACCGGGCATATTGATAAAAAATACCAGGATGGTCTTTCGATATTATATTATGCCCGCATGAACAGTGGTCAGAATAAAAGTGTAAACCTGCCCTGTATGGTTAATGAAGATAAAGTTTTCACAAAAATAAATTTTTATAACAAAATTGAACCAGTAGAAATTGATGCGGTTGGCTATGAAATTAATTGTGTCAGGTTAGATGGTCATACTGATTTTGTTTCAGTATTTGGATTGACAGGTAACTTTGAAGGTTGGTTTACGAATGACGAAGTTTCGGTGCCCGTTTTGGCAAAGTTGAACGTAATTATTGGAAGCGTAACGCTTGAATTAGTAGAATGGAAAAAAGAAGGTTGGATGCCTCCAAAATACAATGATGAATAACGAAATTAAATTATTCCCGTACCTGGATTTTTATCCTAAATTACATTCGTCTGTTTTTCTTGCTTCGGGCGTTAAAATTATTGGAGATGTAGAAATAGGTGAAAATTCCAGCATTTGGTATAACACTGTGGTTAGAGGAGATGTTAACTATATCCGCATCGGAAGTTTAACAAACATTCAAGATTGCTCAATGCTTCACGTTACAAACGAAAAATTTCCTTTAACGATTGGAAGCAATGCAACCGTTGGTCATTCTGTTACGCTACATGGATGTACGTTAAAAGATTTATGTTTAATAGGGATGGGGGCTGTAATACTCGATGGAGCTGTAGTGGAAGAAAAATCAATGGTTGCGGCTGGTGCTGTAATAACACCAGGTTTTGTAGTACCCAGTGGAAAACTTGTTGCTGGAGTTCCCGGAAAAATAATAAGAAACTTGACTGATGTTGAAATGGAGGAGTTCGAAATATCATCTCATCGTTATAAAAAATATACCGACATAACTGTCGATTCTTTGAATAAGATGAGAAACGAAAAATGAAAATGAAATATAGCAGTAACAAGGATGGAATATTTCTGTTTTTAACTTCTTTTAGGGACATATTCCCAAATACTACAATTCAGGCAAGGGGATTGAAGTTGTTCTATAACTTATTATTCATATATTTGTAACCAATCATTATAAATAAGTGGTTAAAAATTTAGCAATAAATATTTCGGGAGCTTTTCCTGTTAAAAAAGCAAGGGTTCACAAAGTTATAAGTTTTTTAAAAAACCACTATCGAGTTAAAATTACTTTCTTAATAATTAATTTTGTTTCTTCGGAACAGATTAAGAAAATAAACGTACAATATTTAAATCATCAATACGAAACAGATATTCTCACTTTCAATTATTCAGGTTCCAATACCGAACTTGATGGTGAAGTGTTCATTTCACCCCAAGAAGCAGCAGCAAATGCTAAACGTTACAAGAAAGAATTCGATGATGAAGTGAAGAGGCTTGTAATTCATGGATTTTTGCATCTTTTAGGTTTCGATGATAAAACCCGTGCTGAAAAATTAAAAATGAGACTCTTAGAAAAAGAAATGCTTGTTAGTTTAAATTTTAATTTATTATCAGCTAAAAGATGATTACAGATTTAGTAAAGGTATTGGAAATAATAGCCAACGGTATACACCGGAAGCACACACCTGAGGAAATATTTCATCAGATTAGCAGTGAAAAGCACACTGTTGATAGTAATGTTATTGCTGCTGCTTATAGCTGGATTTACGAAAAATTATTAAAAGATTTTACTTCAAATTGCAGCTACAATCGCAGCGGAAGCCTAAGATTTTTTTCTTCCGAAGAAACAAATCTACTTGGCATGGTCAATGCAAATTATCTTTTGCATTTTTATAATATCGGCTTGCTCAACGAAAAAGATTTAGATAAAATTATTGAACAAATATCCCGTTTCCCTCATGGGACGGTTAGTTTAAATGACTTTAATGTTCTGATATTAGCCCTTTTTCTGGATGTTGATAAAATAACTCCTGCGGGCAGCCGAAAAATGTTATATTCATCTGATAAGATTAATTAAAAATCATTTTTATGGCGAAAAATTTAGTGTTAGTAGAGTCTCCTGCTAAAGCAAAGACTATAAATAAATATCTTGGTAAAAATTATATTGTTGAGGCAACAATAGGTCATATCCGCAATCTACCAAAAACTAAACTTGGTGTGGATGTGGATAATGATTTTCTCCCTCAATATGTTACGATTCGCGGTAAAGGCGACATTGTTAAGAAAATAAAATCACTTGCTGCAAAAAGCGATAAAATTTTTATAGCGACTGACCCTGACCGTGAAGGTGAAGCGATTGCGCAGGATATTGCCGACATTTTAAACGGTAATTCCTCTGGCAAACTGCACCGTGTAATGTTTAACGAAATTACAAAAACCGGCGTAAAACGTGCAATGGAATCTCCTCGTAAAATCGATGAGAACCTCGTAAGTTCGCAGCGCGCACGCCGTGTGATGGATAGAATTATCGGCTACAAAATATCTCCTTTCTTATGGAAGGCGATCATAGAAATTTCCGGAAGTAGTTCTCTTTCTGCGGGGCGCGTTCAATCTGTTGCTCTTAAACTGATTTGTGAAAGGGAAGAGGCTGTTGAGCGATTTGTGGTAATTGAGTATTGGTCTCTCTGGGCAATATTCAAAACGAACAAGGGCGAATCATTTAAGGCAAAGCTTTTCAGTATAGATGGAAAAGACATAAAGATACGCCCCAATGCTGATCTTCAAGGGAAAGAACTCGAAGAATTTTTAATAAAATATCTTCCCATCGACAATAAAGATACAGCACAAAAAATATTTGACGTTTTAAATAACAAAAATAATTTTGCTATTTCTAATATTGTAAAACGTAATACAAAGAGAAATCCTTCTCCACCATTTATTACAAGTACTTTACAGGCGGAAGCTTCGCGCCGCATAAGAATGCGTCCAAAGCAAACAATGGTTCTTGCGCAGAAATTATATGAGGGTGTTGACCTTGGAAAAGAAGGTACCGTTGGATTAATCACATATATGCGAACAGATTCGACACGCCTCAATGATGAAATAGTTAGCGGAGTTAGAGATCTCATCAAACAATCTTTCGGAGCTGATTATGTTCCCGCTACTCCAAATATTTTCGAAAAGAAGAAAAAAATAATTGTACAGGATGCCCACGAAGCAATTCGTCCAACATCATTAACATACACTCCTGAATTTGTAAAGCCCTTTTTAGACAGCCGATCTTACAAACTTTATGAACTTATCTGGTTAAGATTTTTAGCCTCGCAAATGTCCTCTGCTCAACTTGAAACAACAGTTATTGAGATTTCGGCGGACGAATTTCTTTTTAAGGCTTTTGGAACGGCAATTAAGTTTAGAGGCTTTATGCAAGTTTACGAAGAGATTTTGGAACCTCGGTTAAATACTGAAGATAGGGAAGAGTACGCTAATGATACGATTCCACTTGGACTTGAAAAGGGACAAAAACTTAAATTGTCGGAATTGCAAAAAACCCAGCATTTTACAAAACCACCTGCAAGATTTACGGAAAGTTCTCTCATAAAAGAATTGGAGAGCAAAGGTATCGGAAGACCGAGCACGTATTCGTTAATTGTAAGCACAATCCAGGATCGTAAATATGTTGATATGATAGAGAGAAAATTAATACCAACTAAACTTGGAAAAGAAGTAAACCGAATCCTTGTGAAAAATTTCCCGGAAATTATCAACGAAGATTTTACTGCTAATATGGAAAGTGAACTGGATCAGATTGCGTCGGGTGAGAATCTTTATGTAAATGTACTTAATGATTTTTATAATCCTTTTTCGGCGGCGTTAAAAAAAGTTGAAGATAAAGTAGAAAAAATTCGATGCGACAAGTGCGGCGGTGAAATGGATATTAGAATCGGAAGATTTGGAAAGTTTCTTGCATGCACAAATTATCCTGAATGTAAAAATATTAAGTCATTAAAAGAAGTAGCCAATGAAAACCAGGAACCGGAATTCACAGGCGAAACATGTCCTAAATGCGGCAGCAGATTAGTGTTCCGCACTGGTAAGTTTGGTCGTTTTATTGGATGTGAAAAATATCCGGAGTGTGATTACATTCAAAATATTACTTTTGGGGTTTCCTGCCCAAAATGCAAGACCGGAAATGTTGTTGAAAGGAAATCTAAGCGCGGTAGATTGTTTTATGGTTGTAACCGTTACCCCGAATGCGATTTCGTGAGCTGGTATAAACCCATTGCGCAAGAATGTCCAAATCACGATTCTGTTTACATGGAACAAAGATATGCCGTAAAAAAAGGAAAATACCTTAAATGCCCTATTTGTAGTGAAGAGGTTAAATTAGAATTAGAAGAAACTGCAGAATAAGAAACGTAATTATGGTTATAAGCCAATTAATCACTCAATATTTGGAGGAAATGAAGAATGTTAAACGCTATTCAACTAACACACTTGTTGCATACAGTAATGATTTAACAACCTTTCTTCAGTTCTGCGTTGATTACAAAAAGGAAGACACAGAATACATTTCAGATAAATTTCTTAAAACCTTTCTCATGTTTTTGAGCGATTCGGGTTTAGATAAAAAATCTATTGCCCGTAAACTTGCATCTGTCAGAGGATTATTTAAATTTGCATTTAAGAATCGAATAATAAAAATTAATCCGGCAGCTTATATATCAAATCCTAAATCGCAAAGAAAATTACCCGAGGTAATTGATGAAGAGTCAATATTGCGCACATATAAATACGCAGAGGAAGAAGACAAAGACCCGCATCTTGTCAAAGTAATAATTGAAATTTTATACGGTTGTGCTTTGCGCGTTTCTGAGCTTTGCGCACTTAACAGAAGCGATTTAGATATTGTTGAAAAAATCATTAGAGTAAAAGGAAAAGGCAGTAAGATGCGAATTGTGCCTGTCGGGAATAAATCATTAGAAGTTATTAAAGAATATTTACATAGTCGGCAGAATATTTTACCTGATGAAGCGCTGCTTACAAATAAGAAAGGAGTCCGAATATATCCAAGATACGTTAGAAGAGTTACAAACAAATACTTATCGCAGGTGACTGATATTTCGCAAAAAAGCCCGCATACTCTGCGTCATTCAGCGGCAACTCATATGCTTGATAATGGTGCTGACTTAAAGGCAGTAAAAGAGATACTCGGGCACGAAAATCTTTCTACTACACAAATTTATACCCATGTTAGTATAGAAAGACTGAAGTCATCATATAAAAAATCTCATCCTAAATCTTAAATTTAATTTTTGGAGGAAATTATGAACGTCTCTATAACAGCCAGAAAATTCAAAGCACACGATACTTTGAAAGAGTTTATCAAAGATGAACTAAAATCGCTGGAAAAATATAGCGAGGAAATATTTGATGTTGATGTCATATTAAGTTATCAAAATGTAAAGGGTAATATTAAAATTGCAGAATTGATCCTCCACATTCCCGGGCAGGTACTTGCAGCCACAGAAGAATCTGATGACTTTAAAAAATCTGTAAGCGCCTGCATCGAAAAAATTGAAAGGCAGTTACAAAAAATAAAAACCAAAAAGAGCGCAGCACGAATTAAATGATAACCATAGACCAAAAAGCCGTTTCAAGGAAACAATCTATTTCGGTTGGATTCTTTTTTAAAAATGCAAAGAATAAATTCAGCCTTAAACTTTATTCCGACGAGTCCGGTTTTGAAAAAACGATCTATGATCAAAATTTACACAGACCCGGCTTAGCATTAGCCGGGTTTGTGGAGACATTTTCATACGCAAGGGTACAGGTATTTGGCAATACAGAAATGCGATATCTTGCACAACTTTCGGATGATAAAAAAAGAGAAACAATCGAACGCATTTTTCAGTTTACGCTTCCCTGCATAATCTTAACAAACAATAATGAACCTTTCCCAATGCTGGTTGAGTTGTGTCAAAAACATCAAATCGCTTTATTCGGAACTCCATTTGGCACAACAAAACTTGTTTATCTTGTTAGTGATTTTTTAGACGATCAGTTTGCACCGCGAATTTCTATTCACGGATCGCTTGTTGACGTTTACGGCGTCGGAATTTTGTTTGTCGGTAAATCTGGCATTGGCAAAAGTGAAGTTGCTCTTGATCTCGTAGAAAGAGGACATCGGTTAGTTGCTGATGATGTTATAATCCTAACTAAAAAAGGGGAGGGTATTTTAATAGGAGCCGGTACAAATTTGACAAAACATTTTATGGAAGTACGCGGACTTGGCTTAATAGATGTTGAGCGGATGTTTGGTATCAGGGCAATAAGATACCAAAAACGTCTTGAAATTATTGTTGAGTTGGAAGTTTGGAGTGAAAATGGGGATTATACAAGAACAGGACTGGATGGTCAAATGGTTTCAATTCAAAATGTAGAAATACCGTATATAAAATTGCCAATTCTTCCTGGCAAAAATATTACGGTTATTTCGGAAGTGATAGCTCTGAATTACTTGCTGAGACATTACGGGTACGATTCTGCAGCAGTTTTACAAGATCGTTTAAATCAAAAAATTCATCATAAAATGGAAGAAGACACGCGAGGAGTAGATTATTTCGAACACGACTTTGAATAAAAAAATATCTCAAGATTTCTTGACAAAGAGAGTCCATTTAACTAATTTCTGCACCAAATTATGAAAAAATTGTATTATTTCTCTAAGTCAAAGCTTCAGTTTGTAGAGATAAAGAATTATAAATCGAAGCTTATTTTAACTTTCTCGGTTGCGGTTCTGACCTTTAGTACGCTATTTTTTGGCGCTTATCGTCTTCTCTTATCCTTTACATCATCAGAAAAAGATGTATATGCTTTAAATAATCAAAATAAAGCACTTGTAAGTAAATTGGATGAGATGATAACTCTTTATAAGAATCTCAACCAAGAGTTAGACAGCATTAAATCTACAAACGATGAGTTAAGAATTGCTGCAAATCTCCCTCCAATTTCAAAAGAAGAACAAATGCTTGGTATAGGCGGTGGATCCTTCGATAATTTGCTCGATTTTTCCAAATCTTCAAACAATAAGTTAGATGAAGCATTAGCTTTTGTTGATGATATTTCAAGAAAAATTGAATTTGAAAAGAATAATTATAAAAGCATTACCAAAAAATTAGAGCAGAATCAAAAATTGGCAGAAGCAATTCCGGCAATCATCCCATGCACGGGAACTATCGGGGTTCGCGGTTTCGGTATGCGTAAACATCCCATATTAAGAATTGTGAGAATGCACGATGGCATTGATATAATTACGGATCGTGGTACTCCTGTTTACGCACCCGGCGATGGAAAAATTGTTTCGGTTGGTTATCACGGCGGATACGGTCTATCGATTGAAATTGAACATGGTTTTGGTTATAGAACTATTTATGCTCATTTATCTTCAACTTCTGTTAGAGAAGGTCAAAAAATTTCTCGCGGTAATTTAATTGCTAAAACAGGAAGTTCCGGTTTGTCTTCTGGTCCTCACCTTCATTATGAAGTTCATCATAACGGAGTAAAACAGGATCCCGAAAACTTTTTCTTTGGCAATATGGGTTTCTTCGAATTAACAAGAAAATAAAAATTAGTGGAGATTAGGTTTTATGATCTGGACAATTGAATTAGCCTCTTATCTTGATGATGCTCCCTGGCCGGCTACGAAAGAGGAATTGATCGATTATGCCGATAGAATAGGTGCGCCTTACGAAGTTATCGAAAATTTGAATGAACTTGAAGAATCAGACGAACCTTACGAGTCAATAGAAGATATTTGGCCGGATTATCCTACCGATGAAGATTTCTTTTATAATGAGGACGATTATTAAAAACGGCGCTCCTGGCGCTTTTTTTTATTGCTATGACAAATAATAATTGGCAAGGAATTCACAATCAAGTAATCATAAAAAATATACTTTCCCGTATTATAGATTCGAAAAGAATACCGCATGCCTTTTTATTTTACGGACCGGAAGGCGTGGGAAAAGATTTTACCGCAGTAAGATTCGCACAAAGAGTTAATCTTGTATCTGAGAATGATGAAACAAATCTACAGAACAAAATTCAACTTTTAACCGAACCTTATATCAAGTTTATTTTTCCATTGCCAAGGGGGAAAAACGAAATAGATGGAGATGGTCCACTTGAAAAACTAAGCGCGGCTGAGATTGAAAAGGTGAGGGAAGAGGTTGAAAAAAGGATATGCAATCCTTACCATCGTATTAAAATTCCAAAAGCCAACTTCATAAAGATAAGTAGCATTCGAGAAATTAATAAATTTATTTCTTTTAGTTTTAGTGATATCAAATTTAGAATCATTTTAATCTCGGATGCTCATCTTATGAATGATGCCGCACAAAACGCTCTTCTTAAAAACCTTGAGGAACCCCCCGAAGGTGTCATTTTTGTGTTAACTACTCATTTACCCGGACTTTTAAGAGAGACAATTCGCTCTCGTTGTTGGTCATTACATTTTCAACCACTTAGCAATGATGATGTTTCCAAAATTCTAATAGAACATTTCAATGTTGACCAGAAGACTGCCCAAACTCTGGCTCCTTTTTCGGGTGGGTCAATTGCATCCGCGGTTTCTCTTCTCGAACAAAATTTTGATACTCTGCTTGATAAAACCATTCACATCCTTCGATATTCTTTCGGTCGCAAATATCATTCTGCACTTGAAGTGCTTTCTTCATTTTCATCTGATATAAGTACAGAAACACTTCAATTGATAATTCTAATGATCACTACATGGTTTAATGATTTACAGCGCAGCCGGATCGACTCATCAGAAACTTTCTATAAAGATTATCCCGAAACATTTCAAAAATTTAATGTCAAATATCCCGATTTAAATTTGGTGGACATTGGAATTAAGCTTGATCAGTTATCTAATTCATTAAAAGGGAATGCGAATATTTCCACAGTAATACTTTCTTTGATTACACAGCTTTCTTCACTAACTATTAACTTTAAATCTTGATTTGAAAAAAAATTCTTCACTGAAAAATAAACAATGTATGTTATTTCAAATTTATTTAACTTTAAGTAATTCTTTAACAATTCTGAAAGGATCAGATGAAAAAAGTAGTTATTGTATCAGCTAAAAGAACGCCCATTGGTTCGTTCGGGGGGAGTATATCATCCTTAAGTGCAGCAAAATTGGGAAGCATAGCAATTAAAGCCTCCATTGATTATATAAAATTGGATCCTCAATTTGTTGATGAGGTAATTTTCGGAAATGTGCTGACTGCCGGTCAAGGACAAGCTCCTGCGCGTCAAGCTGCTTTACTTGCAGGACTCCCCGATAAAACCGAATGCTTAACGATTAATAAGATGTGTGGAAGCGGATTAAAAGCAGTGATGTTAGCTCAGCAAGCAATCGCTCTAGGCGATGCAGAAATAATTATTGCTGGTGGACAGGAAAGCATGTCCAATGCTCCATTTCTTCTGCCAAAGGCAAGATTTGGCTATAAAATTGGAAACGGAGAAATTGTAGATTCAATGGTGATTGATGGTCTTTGGGATGTATATAACAATATTCACATGGGCAGTTGTGCCGAATCATGTGCAAGGAATTTTTCGTTTTCGAGAACCGAACTTGATGAATTTGCGACGAATAGTTATAAAAAAGCTCTACAAGCTCAAGAAGAGGGAAAGTTTAAGGACGAAATAGTCGCCGTCCCGATTTCTGTTAAAGGCGGAGAAAATTTAGTTGACGCAGATGAAGAACCATCGAAAGTTAATTTTGACAAACTACCTAAACTCAAACCTGTATTTGAAAAAAATGGAGTTGTTACTGCCGCTAATGCATCAAGCATTAATGACGGAGCTGCCGCTTTGGTAGTGATGAGTGAAGAGAAGGCTATTGAGTTGGGACTAACGCCATTAGTCGAAATTATTGCTCATAGTTCTGCCGCAAAAGCACCTATAGATTTTACTACTGCTCCCGCGGATGCTATTCTTAAAGTACTAAAGAAGGCTGGATTGACAACGGGCGATATAGATATTTTTGAGATTAATGAGGCATTTGCTGTGGTGTCTTTAGCTGTGAATAAAATTTTAGAGTTAGATAATTCAAAAGTGAACGTTAACGGAGGTGCTGTTGCGCTTGGTCATCCCATTGGCGCAAGCGGAGGACGTATTCTCGTAACCCTAATTCATGAAATGAAAAAAAGAAATTCTAAATATGGACTTGCATCACTTTGTATAGGTGGCGGTGAAGCATCTGCTTTAATTGTAAAAAATTATAAACTATAGGCGACTAAATGAACATAAATAAAATTGCAGTTATTGGTGGCGGTACAATGGGCAACGGAATTGTCCATGTATTTGCTTTAAATGGATTTCAAGTAACTTTAGTGGAATTAAAGGAAGAATTTGCGGCACAAGCTCTTAAAGCTATATCTTCAAATTTGGATAGACAAATTAAAAAAGGTTCCGTCACCGAACAAGAAGCCAACGAAGCTTTATTAAAAATTTCAACAGTTGTGGGAATTGAAAACACACCTAATGATTCAGATTTAGTTATAGAAGCTGTATATGAGAATAAGGATGTAAAGCTTAATATATTCAAAACTTTAGAACATATAGTTAAAGTTGATGCTATTTTTGCTTCAAATACATCCTCAATTTCAATAACTGAAATATCTGCTGTTTGTCGTTCCGATAATTTCATCGGGATGCATTTTATGAATCCTGTTCCAGTAATGAAACTTGTGGAAATAATTCGAGGATATTCCACTTCCGATGAAACTTATCAGAGTATTAAAAACTTGGCGGAGCAATTAGGCAAAGTTCCAGTTGAAGTTCATGATTATCCGGGATTCGTTTCAAATCGTATATTGATGCCAATGATTAATGAAGCAATCTTTACCCTCTATGAAGGCGTTGCTTCTGCCGAAGACATCGACACTGTTATGAAATTAGGAATGAATCATCCAATGGGACCTCTAACACTAGCAGATTTTATCGGTCTCGATGTTTGTCTTGCAATTATGGAAGTTTTGTACAACGGATTCAACGATCCGAAATATAGACCATGTCCTTTATTAAAGAAAATGGTAGCTGCAAAAAAACTTGGAAGAAAATCCGGCGAAGGATTTTTTAAGTACCAACAAAAATAATATGCCTGTTAACTCTGTGAAAGATGAAGGCAATCATTCATTTATAAATATTTTAGTTAAAGCTAAAAAATTAAAACATAATTTTCAGGAAAGATTTGCCAATTTATCTTTACCTGAATATACATATTTCATAATATTTTCTATTATAATAGGTATTGCAGCAGGTTTGGCTGCTGTGCTTTTTCACCACTCAATAGATTTTTTCAATCGGTTGTTTTTTGAAAAAACAGCCGGAGGATTATTCTTTTTAGGATCGGCTGCAGTGATTGTTTTGCCCGCAATAGGCATGATTATTCAAGCAGTAATGATCCTGATTGCTCCGGAAACCGCACAAAAAAAAGGAGTATCGGAAGTAATAAAATCTGTATCCCTTAGAAGTGGATACATTCCTTTTAAAACTACCATTTTCCATTTTATTGCCCCTGTGGTTTGTATTGGATCTGGTGGAACTGTTGGTCCTGAAGGTCCCGCCGCTCAAATAGGTGGCGGCGTTTCAAGCAAACTTGTTAGTTTGTTTGGTTTATCGGATGAGCGAATTCGAATTTTTACAGCTGCCGGTGCAGGGGCTGCTATTGCCGCAATATTTAATACTCCGCTTGGCGGCGTTTTTTTTGCTCTTGAAATAATATTATTGAATGATTTTCACACACCAACTTTTTCAGCTTTAATTTTATCTTCGGTCACTGCAAGCGCAATTTCAAGAATTTTACTCGGTAATCAGTCTGTATTTGTTTTCAACATCAGCCATACCATAGATTATTCTAATTTATACTTTTATGCAATACTTGGATTGCTTTCAGGATTTTTCTCTCTGCTGTTCATTCGTTATTCAAATTATGTCAGAGGGGTTTTCAAAAATAAAATCTACTCAACAAAATTACCGCAATGGTTTGTGATGATGTTAGTCGGACTTCTTGTTGGAATAAGTGGATTTTATTATAAAGAGATATTCGGAATAGGGTATATGGCAATAAATTCAATATTGGCGAACGCTCTTGCTTGGAATGTGGTAATTGTAATTCTCCTGCTAAAATTTATGCTTGTTCCTTTAATTTTATATTCAGGTGGTTTTGGTGGTCTGTTTGCACCTTCTCTTTTTATGGGCGCTTGTCTCGGTTATCTGTTTTCGATATTAATTAATTCTATTTGGGGTGTTGGGATTGATCCTGCGACGATGATTCTTGTTGGAATGGGAGCAATGCTTGCTGGGGTAAACAGCATTCCTATTTCTGCTATTTTGATAATATTTGAAATGACGCAAAATTATTCATTTATACTTCCATTGATGCTTGCGGTGATAGTCGGTAATATGCTTGTACAATTAAGTTTACGTGGATCAGTTCATATAAAACATTTAGAAGAAGAAGGATTCAGTATAAGTGAAGGCAAAGAAGTTAATCTGCTCCGGTCTATAAGAGTTGGCGATGTAACCCTGGAAAGAATTGATTTGATTCAAGAAGATTTGAACTTGCCAAAATTAATGGCTAAACTAATTGAAAGTCCCAACAGTTCTTTTTATACAATAAATAATCAGAATAAATTATCTGGAATAATTACTGAAAGTGAATTGAGACCTATTATAACTGAATACGAAATACTAAAAGATGTCATCGTTGCACGCGATATTGCGAATTCAAAAATAACAGTTGTTCAAACATCAGATGATCTTGATTATGTAATGAATCTATTTGGAAAGTTAAACCTTGATCAGTTTCCCGTGGTTAATTCATTAAAACCAGATGAAGTACTCGGTGCCATTACACGTCAGAAAGTCCTATCTATTTATAACCGTGAATCACTTAAGGTAAACCTTGCAAGTGGTTTTGCAAAAGAGCTAAAATCTCTGGACATTACTGTGCCGGCTAAAATAGCTGAAGGATACTCAATTATTGAACGACACGTTCCATCACAATTTGTAGGTAAAAATCTTGCAGAAATTAGAATCCGAAATAAATTTGGATTAGAGGTTTTGATGATAAAACATCATAGCAATTTATACGCTGATAAGCAGGAAATGAAGATACTTACGCCGGATCCGGAATATAAGTTGCAGTCTACTGATACTTTAGTTTTATTTGGAGCGGACGAAAGAATTGAGAACTTTATAAAAGTTTAAATAAAGATCAGGTTTTGTGTATTGACCGAGTAATGTCCCATAATGTATGTTATGTAAACTATTATATATTGCCTGAAACTGTTTACCTTACATTCCCTTTAGTTTTAGTATTAGATAAATAACAAGTAAAACAAAAACTATCCATATAAATGGGCTGCGCTTTTTCCCAATATGTTTCCTTTCACGTGAAAATCCAAGCTCTCGTTTCTTCTTTTCTTTTTCATCTTTTTCCGGCTGATAAAACCTGGGAGTATAATCAAAAATACGGTATCTCGGTTTTTTCATGAACATTTTAGTGACTGATCATGTGTTATCAAAAATTGCATCAACAAATAATTTGGGTTGAAAATTCTGCAAATCATCTATTTTTTCACCAACACCGATGTAGCGTATCGGAATTTTTTGTTTATTAATAATTTGGAAAACCACACCACCTTTAGCCGTACCATCAAGTTTAGTAACCACTAATCCGGAAATTTCTGTCACTTTACTAAACTCGTCAGCTTGCAATATCGCATTCTGTCCAGTAGTCGCATCGAGAACAAGTAAAGTTTCGTTGGGAGCATACGGGACAATTTTAGCCATAACATTTTTAATTTTTTTCAATTCCTCCATAAGATTAGATTTATTATGGAGTCGTCCGGCAGTATCAATAAGTACTATATCAAAATTATTTTTTTTTGCTTCTACAACTGTGTCATAAGCTACCGAAGATGGATCGCTACCATGTTCTTTTTGAATAATTTCTACATTGGCGCGTTTTGCCCAAATGCCAAGCTGCTCACCGGCTGCAGCACGGAATGTGTCCGCGGCACCAACCAAAACTTTTAATCCCGCAATCTGAAAATTATGTGCAAGCTTTCCAATTGTTGTTGTCTTCCCTACTCCATTAACGCCGACAACAAGAATTACAAATGGTTTATATTTTCCTATTTCAAATTGATGAGATATATTTTCAACTTCAAGAACAGAAATCAATTCTTTTTTTACCGTATCGATAATTGTTGTAGTTATTCGATTTTTCTCATTGTGTAGTCTTATCCTTGCCTGAGTAATAATTTTCGCAGTCGTATCGAAACCAATGTCAGATGTTATTAATATTTCTTCAATTTCATCAAGCGTCTTGTCATCAACAACGGCTTTGCCGTTTAAAGTTTCAGAAATAGAATTAACTATTTTAGTTCGGGTTTTTGATAATCCGTCTTTGAGTTTTTTAAAGTTAATATTATCAAACAGACTCATAATTTTTCTTTTTCATAAATTCTAAAGCACGTATCACGTATCCGAAAAATGAAGCGACAATCAACACAAGGCTTATTCCGTAAAACAATTTAAAAATAATTGCTGCCCTGTCAACATTTAAAAGTATAAACAGAATTACAAAACCGATACTTAATACTGTAATCTTTCCGAGCATATTGGACGGCAATACT
>MNYQ01000243.1 GCA_001873185.1 Ignavibacteria bacterium CG2_30_36_16
TGAAACTATGAACTGCAGCTTCTCTTGTCTTGTAGATTTCAAAAATTTTATAAGTGCCTGTTAATTCTAAAAGAGCAAGAGTTTCTGTCTGAACGGCAACTAATTTCAAATCTCCGCCTGCTGTTGAGATCCTCTTTAAAGTTGTAACTAATGCGCTTAAAAATGTAGAATCCATAAACAAACATGAGCTTAGATCAACTACAATTTTTAATTTTCCATTTTCAATATCATGAATTAATTTGCGTTTAAACTCTTCCGCTTCTTTAAATGTTGCCCGTTCAAGCTTAATAAGTTTAACCGTAACATCGTCGTATGTTAATTCTTCAATTGGCATTAATATATCCTTAAAATGTTTTTGTACAAAACTTAATTATATTATCGAAAATTTAGGTAAAAATTTTAATCATAGTTTTAATTAGTGCTTGATCCTTAAAATGAGTAATTGGTTCCTTTAAAGTCAAACTTAAAAAAACTAACGGCAAAAATAGAACTTTTATTTTAATGAAACTACAGTATTTTAAAAATAATTTGTATTAGAAATTAAATTGTGATGGGAGATACTGGTGAATATTTCTTTGAATATCAAAATGATGATTAAGACTATTTAACCAAAGTAAATTAATTTTGCGGTAATGCGTCACTGATACGGGATTGTCGAGAACATCTTTGTTCTCAAACCTTTGCCGATAAAAGTTTTTGTTAAGGTAATTTCAAATCTCCTTCCGCTAAAAACTATCGGAATATTAAAAAGCCGGAATATTTTCCGGCTTTAAAACACTTGATCCTAAAATAATTTAGAATGTAGTTGCTATTATTTTAACTTTTCAAAACGCGCCTGGAAAAATCTAAGATATTTAGGTTCATAAATCATTTTCAATCCCTTGATTGATTTCCTTTTATCATAAACTGAAGCAATTGATTCATAAGTAACATCAATGTGTGCTTGGGTGTAAACCCTCCTTGGCAATGTTAAACGCACTAATTCAAGTTTAGGATAATTATGATCGCCTGTTTTTTGATTTCTACCGGCAGATACGATTCCTCTTTCCATAGCCCGTACACCCGAATCAATGTAGATTTCATTAGCTAATGTCTGGGCAGGAAATTCTATTTGTTTTAAATGCGGCAAAAACCTTTTTGCATCAAGGAATATAGCATGCCCTCCAATCGGCTGTACTATCGGGATTTTATATTCGAGCAGCTTATTGCCAAAATATTCAACCTGACCAATTCGTGATCTTATATAATCATAATTCACCATTTCCTCAATGCCGCGTGCCATAGCTTCCATATCTCTTCCGGCAAGCCCGCCGTACGTATGCAGCCCTTCGTAAACCACCACAAGGTTTCTTGCTTCTTCATACACATTTTTGTTTTTGGTAGCTATAAAACCGCCGATATTAACAAGCAAATCTTTTTTGGCGCTAACCCAGATACCTTCGAAATGAGAACAAATCTCTTTTAAAATTTGGGCAATGGTTTTATTTTCATAACCTTTTTCGCGCTGCTTAATGAAATATGCATTCTCTACTAAACGTGTAGCATCTAACCACATTTTAATGCCATTCTTTTTTGCATAACTTTTAAGTTCAACAATGTTCGCCATCGAGATCGGCTGACCGCCAGCCATATTAACCGGACCTGCAACGCTTATATAAGGAATTTTTTTCGCTCCAACTTCTTTAACTAACTTATCAAGTTTACTGATATCTACATTGCCCTTAAATGGATGAAGGCTTTGGGGATCGTGAGCTTCATCGATTATAACATCTACAAATGTTCCGCCGGCAATTTCTTGATGAAGTCTTGTTGTTGTAAAGTACATATTCCCCGGTATGTAATCGCCCGGTTTGATTAGTATTTTAGATACCAAATGTTCAGCCGCGCGCCCTTGATGCGTAGGTACGAAATAAGGATAACCATAATATTTTTTGACATTATCCCACAAGTAATAAAAATTCTTGCTGCCTGCATAGGCTTCATCGCCTAACATCATTCCAGCCCATTGATAATCACTCATTGCATTAGTGCCACTGTCAGTCAGCAGATCTATATATATATCTTGCGACTTTAGAAGGAAAGTATTATAACCTGCTTGCTTAGCGGTTTTTTCCCGGTATTCCTTTGTGGTCATACTTATAGGCTCGACAACTTTAATTTTGAATGGTTCCGCCCAGGATCTTTTTATTATTTTCTTTGCCATAATATCTCCGATTAATAATTGTAATATTTAGAAAACAAGTTCATTTGTTTCTTTTATAGTTTCAAGAACTATTGTAGTATTAGTGGTTCTTATTGATTTTATTGACGCAAATTTTGTTCTTAGAAGCTGAGTCAATGCTTCCGGATTTTCAACCCTCACTTTAACAAGATAACTATCTTCGCCGGCAACTATATGAACTTCCTGCACCTCCTGAATTTTCGCAATCTCTTTCGCAACTTTCAGATCAACAACCGGTCCGTTTGCTTTAACCTGAATAAACGCCAGCAGCCCTCTCCCCACTTCAACTGGATTAATTTGCGTTGTAAAAGCTTTTATTATTTTACGTTCTTCAAGTTTTCTGATTCTTTCGAAAACCGCAGACGGCGCCATGTTAATTTGACGGGCTATTTCTGCGTTCGATAATCTGGAGTTCTCCTGAAGGATATTCAATATTTTGGCGTCAATTTCGTTCATAATTCGTTTTTATAAATTATATTAGAAGATCATACGTAATATTAAAAAATATACGAACACATGTCAATATAGGTTTTTTTTTTGAGTTTAGTCTAAAATGGTTCTATATTTTTCTCAAGACTCTGCTTGAGAAAAGAACTAACGGGAGAAAGGAAGCTCTTCGGTCCGTTAGCTAACGGATATTATTCCCAACACCATAAACTTAACTTGAATAATTAAAATATATTCCTTAATATCTCACCAATCGGAAATGCAGTTTATCTAATAAACAAGTTGTGCAAGAAAAATTTCTAATACGAGGCGGATATGAACATTAATATTTTGCAGCTATTATATTTTTACTTTGTCAGCATAATATTTTCAAGTATGATTATGTCGCAAACAAATCATATTGATAAACCACCCGGCTACAATTACACCTCTCTCGATTCACTATACTCTGATAATTCTCAGTTAAAGCCCGATTATAGAAACCACAAAAACATACCCGAATACGATCCATCATTAATGCCGCTAAACTATAACAGCAAAACAAGCACCGGAGTTTGGACGGAGTTAAATCCAAAAGTGCCAAGAGTCAATTATCTTGGAATTGATTTTATAGACTCATTAACCGGATGGGCTGTAGGCGCTAATGGCGCCATAATAAAAACCACAAATGGCGGGGAAGACTGGTCAATAGCTGAAACTCCGGTTACAAATCTTTTACTTAAAATACATTCTTACAACGGACAAACAGTAATTGCAACCGGTTATGACGGAATAATACTCCGCTCTACAGACGGCGGTGAAAACTTTGTGCAAGTAACAAGCGGTGTTGGAACCGGAATAGACCTTTGGGGGGTGCAGATGGTAAATGATACTCTCGGCTGGGTTAGCGGATTAAACCAAACTCTCCTTAAAACAACAGACGGCGGCATAACATGGCAAAGCGTTATAGCCGGGTTAAACCAGCATTATTGGTCATTAAATTTCCTTAATGAAAATTTTGGAATGATAGCTTGCGGCGGCGGTAAAATATTAAAGACAATAGACGGCGGAACTAACTGGCTGCAATTGCAAACGGGGGATGATAGAACTTTATACACAATTGATATTATTGACAGCTTGCATGTTGCTGCCGCGGGAGAAAGAAGGCTTGAAATACAATATGAAGGAGGGAAAAATGTTTACAGCAGCGACGGCGGCGCTACATGGATAATGAATGATGATATACCTACTTATACCGATGCTAACTGGATTGAGTTTATTAATAAAGATACCGGCTATACTATAAACGTTAATAAAGGCATTTATAAAACAACCAACCGGGGACAGAACTGGGTATTCGTTGGTGGCGGTGGCGACTGGCATCTAGATATGATAGGTAACACCGGTTATGCCGGCGGTAACGGATTAAATATTTATAAGAGAACAGAGGGTTTGGAAAACTGGAGCAAGATAATTTTAAATGATAACTTTAACGATGTCCATTTTATAAATGAAACAACCGGCTTTGCATTAAGCGGCTCATTATACAAAACTGTAAACAGCGGAATAAACTGGACAAGAATTGATAATGCGCCTGGTGGAAACAGCTTGCTTTTTTTAGATAGTCTAACCGGATTTATAGCAGGTAAATACAAAACAATAAACGGCGGAGAAACATGGTATCCCATAAATGGAGGTGGAACTAAAATATTTTTTATAAATGATTCAGTTGGCTGGTCAATAGATAACCGTATTTTGAAGACTATTGATAGAGGGGAAAACTGGATTGTGCAGCAAACTGCAAGCAATTTCACAAGTATTTATTTTATTGATGAAATGAATGGATGGGCTACAGGTGGTTATATTTGGAAAACAACAAATGGCGGTTCTAATTGGCTTCAACAAACTAATACCCCGGTTACATCTTTAGATGATGTTTATTTTTATGACCTCAATACAGGCTGGGTATCTAAATATTCATCAGTAAATAACTCATTATTCAAGACAACTAATGGTGGATTAAATTGGTTAGCAATACCCGAAGTAATTGGAGCTCGTAAATTTTCATTATTTCCGGATCCTATCCATTGGTTTATTATAGGCTTTTCTAAATATTATATAACTAACAATTATGGTTTTAGCTGGATAGATGTTACAGAAGATGTACCGCTTGGATTGATTAATTTTTTTGGTCTGTCTAATCTTACTGGTTATGCTATTGGTTATGATGGATTAATTGTTCAGTATAAAGATACAATTTATATCCCCGTAGAATTAATTGTATTTGAGGGGAAAGTTGAAAACGAATCAGTTCTTTTATCATGGATTACAGCAAGTGAATTAAATAATCAAGGTTTTGACATTGAAAAATCAACTAACAAAGAAAATTGGGAGAATATTGGTTTTGTTCCAGGTAAAGGAACAACTACTGAATTAAATTATTATTCATATATAGATCATAAAAAAGAAACCGGCAGACAATTCTATAGATTGAGACAAATAGATTATAATGGAAATTCTAAATACTCAAATATAGTAGAAACTAATTTTGATGTTAAAAACACTTCTTTTCAGCTTTACCAAAATTTTCCTAACCCATTTAATTCCAGTACAACTATAACTTATCAAGCGGCTCGAAAGAGTTTCATAAATATTTCTCTCTATAATATAATAGGTGAAAAGATTATTCAAATAGTGGATGAGGAAAAATCAGAAGGAATGCATAAGGAATTATTTCAATCATCACTACTCCCTTCCGGCGTATATTTCATTAGGATGACCACAAACAACGGCTTTAATGCCGTTAATAAAATAACTCTAATAAAATAAAGGAATACTTATATGAAACATTTCTCTTTTCTTTGTTTCTTTTTTCTTCTCTGCTTTAATATAGCGGAAGCACAAACTTATGCGAATATTCCAGGTCCAGAAAATGTACTGGTGGTATATGATTCTTTAAATCAAGTTTCAATTGATATTAAGGATTATTATCAAAACGCCCGGAATATACCCGCATCAAATATTGTTGGTTTAACTGATCTAGTTAACGCTGATATTTTCGATTCTGTGTCAAATACAACTCATAGAATTGAAATTACACAAGACGGAGAAATAATTAGCGATAGCACAATCCTTTCATACGGCCCGATTAACCGCCACTCCTGGCTCTACTTTATTGAAAGAATTGCAGCGCCGATTGCTTATCATTTAAGGACAACATTGGTAAATGGGGAACCTTTAAAAAATACTATTAGGTTTATAGTGTTATGCAAAGGGGTACCTTTTAGGATATTAACAACACCGGATCATTCAGGTAGCTGCAATCAAAATGTTCCGGTAGATGCTTTACTCTGTTTTTTAGGTGAGGATATAAATAATCCATATCACCTAATGAGTTTTCTTAACTTAGAAACGCCTAGCCCAATTCCACCCCACCCTTGCCGGGGAATATATTCTATAGAAAATCCATATTTCAATGCAGATCCGAATTTTTCAATGGATCATAATTTTCAGCCAAATTTTTATTCTAAATATAATTATCATTTTAATAGAGATGTAACTTTATCTTATCTTGTTACTCATCTAGATGCTATGAGCTTTAATGATGTAAAAAATATGATTGACAGTTCTATTGCAGCTATAAATTCAAACGATTATGATTGGTTTATTGATGCGGATCCAACACCTTGTAAAGGAGGCGCTCAAATATTGAGACAATCAGCAACAGAATCTGTTTTTGACGATTTAGGTGTAACAAATCATTTTTTTAAAACAGATGAGAATGTTTACACTAGTCATAATAAACCAGTAATGTCTTATATGTCGAATGGAACCCACACCTCTTTTAATGGTGGTAATTGCAATTTATTTTTTAATCCCGATTATATTCAAACACAGCTAAGTTTTACTTATATAGCGGGTTCGGTTTTTAATACCGCGGAAAGCTTCAACGTAAATACTTTAGGTACTAACCCGCCTGTGCGTAGAGGTGGAGAAATGGGGCAAATACCGGAATTCTTTTTACAAGGTGGGACAGTTGGGGTTGGGCAGGTCAATCACGGAACAAACGGAGGAATTGTTATTCAAAATGATATAATGTTGCCATCATATCTTTTAGGTTATACTTTTATTGAAGCAGCATATCTTGGGATGAATGATTTAACTGACAATAGAATTGTAGTTGGCGACCCACTCACAACAATCGCCTGGGGTAAACAAACATTACAAGACAGCATTGTTTTTGAAGATGTAAATTTAATTACCGGCGAGTTGGATATAGCGGGAAACGCAGCATTTATAACTAACGGTACAACTTTAAGATTTAAACACAATGGTTTTATAACCGGCGAAGGTTATATGATTGAGTTGGGTAGGGATTATGT
>MNYQ01000015.1 GCA_001873185.1 Ignavibacteria bacterium CG2_30_36_16
ACTGAATGGATTTAAAATAAAATCGGAAGCAAAATCCACATCTTCAATAATTGAAGCAACAAACACCAATCCGCCTGCTGCAATCATTAATAAAGTAGCCTTTTGGGATTTGCCTATGAACTCTTTGCGGAGTTCTTCATTGTCACTGTCGCCAATCAAAAACACGGAAGCAATGAAAGCAAAAATTGTTGTAACAAATAATCCTGTTGAAATTGAAAACCAGTTGAGCCAGGGATTCATGTATGCTTCCCAAAATCCTTCCGGATGAAGCATAATTTTTCCGGATACAACAGCTCCGATAAGCATACCGAGAAAAAATGAAACAATAAAACTCGCCACTTCAAAAATTTTAGAATAAACTTCCTGCGAAAAGTCTGTTTTTATATCGTAATGTCTGAAAGTAAACGACGTTCCCCTAAGGATGATTCCGAGAAGCATTAAAATTAAAGGAATGTAAAGTGTAATTGATATCCGGGTATATATGGGCGGAAAGGCATTAAATAAAATTACAATTGTAATAATGAGCCACATATGATTTGCTTCCCATATTGGCGCCATTGCCCGGGTAACGAGAGCCCTCGTGTGCAATTTACTTTTGCCCCGTGCAAAAAGTTCGATGATACCGGCGCCAAAATCAGCACCGCCAAGCAGACAATAAAGATAAACCGATGCAAGTAAAAAAAGAATTACAACATATAACATAACTACTCCGCAGTTTTTAATTGTTCTTCGGGGAAATCGTTATCAAGCGCTTTTATCTGCCTGCGCATAAGCCACACTGCTGCGAATGCTAAAATCATATAACTTATTACAAAAACAATTAGATGAAAAATTTGACCCGGTACGGGTGAAACTGATTCCGCAGTTGTAAGTATCTCGTAAATTATCCATGGTTGTCTGCCCACTTCGGTAACTATCCATCCCGTTTCAACGGCAATAAAACCAAGCGGAGTGCCGACAGCAACAACTTTTAAAAATTTAGGATGAAGCAGAAAATCTTTCGTCTTGAACCAAATTATCCAAAAAATAATTCCGAGTGCGGCAAGAAAAGTTCCGCAAGCAACCATCACTTGAAAAGAAAAATGTACAAATGCTACCGGAGGCAAATATTCTTCGGGAAAATCATTTAATCCTTTTACTTCTGCATCAAAGTCACCGTAAGCTAAGAAGCTTAGCGCTTTGGGAATTTTAATTCCGTATTCCATAGTACGCTTTTCCTGGTTCGGAATTCCGCCAATAGTTAACCCGGCGCCTTTTTCAGTTTCAAATTGACCTTCCATTGCTGCAAGTTTTATCGGTTGACGTTTAGCGACATCCTTTGCGCTAAAGTCGCCGCTTAACGGTTGAATTATAGCGGCAACACTACCGATTGCAAGCGCGATTATCATAGCGCGTTTATGTAAGAGAACGTTCTTTTTCCTTAACAATAAAATTGCATGAAGACCTGCAACACCGAAAGCAGTAGCTTCAAATGCCGCAATTGTCATATGCAGTGTTTGGCTTACCCAAGCGTCATTGAACATTGCAGCCCACGGATCGATGTTTACAGCCTGTCCGTTTACCCAGTCAAATCCGGCGGGCGAATTCATCCATGCATTTGCCGTTACAACAAATATTCCGGAAGCAACGCCGGAAATCCCGACCATCAATCCCGATGCCCAATGCAAATACGGATTTAACTTGTTCCATCCATATAAAAATAGACCGAGACAAACAGCTTCAATAAAAAATGCAGTACCTTCCCAGCTAAACGGCATTCCAATTATAGCTCCGGCATGCTTCATAAATCCGGGCCAAAGCAGCCCCAGCTCGAATGATAAAGCAGTGCCCGAAACTGCGCCGATTGCAAAAAATATCGCTACTCCTTTGCTCCATGTTTTAGTCAGACGCAGATATATTTCATCTTTTCGCTTTATATAAAGCCAATGCGAAACAACCATAAGAAAGGGCATCGTCATTCCAATGCAGGCAAAAATAATATGAAATGCCATCGAATAGCCCATGGTAAAACGCGCGGCAAGCAGATTATCCAATTTAGTACTCCGAAAAATCATTAAAACAATAAGTAAAATTACAAAAATTTGTGTTTAGTGACTTGCACTTATACACTTATAATTTGCTGCGGCGAATTGGCAAGAGCAAAAAAAATTAACTGATGAATATTTGAAATTGCATTGATGTCCGTAGGCTAACGGATACATGTCAATAGTATAGTTTTCCCATACTTAGATGTTAATTAATTGAACCATCCTTTTTTCTCATTACAAAATATCTTTTCTGTTTTAATAATAACCGGGATTGCTTAATTTTAACCTCAAAATTTTATTAATTTAAATTTGATTTATGATGAAAAAAATTTTACTTGCCGCCTTCATATTTCTTCCAATAGTTTCTGTTGTTTACGGACAGTTAAATTCAGCGCACTTTCTTGATAATCAGAAATATGGTATAGTTGAAGAATTGCCGGGGCAATTTCCCGCAAACGGCGAGGGCATTATCCCTCTTCAATTCGATAAATCCGGACGCGAAGGAACAGCGATTTATGGATATCTGCCCGACTGGGAATATCAAACAGCAAAAAATTATTTGCGGTACGATATTCTAACTCACATTTCCACTTTTGATTTTGCAGTTAGCAGTTCGGGCAATATTACAAATCCGGCTTACTGGCCCTGGACGGATGTGATAAATGCTGCACATCAAAACGGTGTAAAAGTTATTTTAACGGCGGTGAATTTTACTGCGAGTGATATTCATAACTTGCTTACAAACTCTACGGCTAAACAAAATTTTTTCAGCAATGTAGTTAACCGGATGCAATCATTCCAACTTGATGGTGTAAATATTGATTTTGAATCATTGAACTCGGCTGATAGAGGCACCTTGATTAACACCTTTATGATAGATTTAAGTAATTATGTTAAAGCACAATTGCCCGATGCAGAAATTTCTTTTGCCGGACCTGCAGTTAATTGGGGCGGATGGCAGTTTGCAGGACTTGCAGATGCATGCGATTACATTTTTATTATGGGCTATAGTTTTTATGGAAGCTGGAGCACTACAACAGGTCCGTGCGCTCCGTTAACCGGCGGCAGTATTAATATTACTAATACAGTTAATACACAATATAGCAGTGTTGTTCAAAGCCATCCCGAAAAATTAATCCTGGGTGTTCCTTACTATGGTTTGAAATGGAAAACGCAAACTCAAAGTGCCGGTTCAACAGTGATTGATTATATCGGCTCAACACGGTTTAAAAATGACATTGTAAATGGACCGGTCTATGGCGTTCTCTGGTCGTCAACTCATCAAGCGCCATGGTATAGATATCAATCAGGCGGTGAATGGTATCAGGTTTGGTACGATACAGATTCAAGTTTGGGATTGAAATACTCATTGGCACAATCAAAAAATTTACGCGGCGTTGGCATGTGGGCGCTCGGCTACGACGGCAACAGGCAGGAGTATTGGAACGAATTGTTTAATAGATTTTATGGAAATGTACCGGTAGAATTACAATCATTTTCAGCTAATGTAAGCGGAGAAAATGTAAATTTAAACTGGAGCACTTTAACGGAATCTAATAATTTTGGTTTTGAAGTGTATAGAAAAAACCGGAATAACGGCGACTATGTTTTAACCGGATTTGTAAAAGGGAGCGGCACTTCCACCGAAATAAATCATTACAGTTTTATTGACAAATTATTAAGTGAAGGGAGCTACAATTATAAACTTGTTCAAATAGATTTTGATGGGAATAGAAAAGATTATTCCGCAGAAACTGTAACTGTTGATATTATGCCGTTTGAATTTAGTTTAGAACAGAATTACCCGAATCCTTTTAACCCGACGACAGCTATCAGCTATCAGCTTTCAGCGGTCAGCAATGTAACATTAAAAATATTTGATGTGCTTGGAAGAGAAGTTGAAACATTGATCAATGCCAATCAAACTGCCGGTTCTTACGAAGTAACTTTTAATGCCGCCAATCTCCCTAGCGGTGTTTACTTTTATAAAATTGAAGCGGGAAGTTTCGTTTCGGTTAAGAAATTATTGCTGATGAAATAGCTTTTATAAAAAAGTAATAAGTAACTCACCTTACGCAGAAGTCTGAAATTGTACTGTAAATCGAAGCGAAGCTTCGATAATCCGTTAGCTAACGGATGTTTTTTACGAAGCTACCGCTTCGTCCGTTAGCCAACGGACAATTTTTGCGTAAGGTGAGTGAGTAAGTTCAAGGAACTGTAATGCTTCAAGTTGGAAAAGGAATTTCATAAATCTTCCTAAAATAAAAGGGGATTCCCAAAAACAAAAGAAAGAAAACATCGCAACCCGGGGCATAAAGTGGTGATGTTAAGGAAATTACTTGAAAATAAAGTTCCCTTTAGCCAACGGATTGCAAGCGGAAAATACTTCGTAAAATTGGAGACAAATAGGTTTATCAAAACGTAGAAAATCATGTTTATCAAATGAATTTAAATTGAGCTTATATAATAATAGTATGTATAAACTTTGTCCCTGGATTTTGTCAATCTATTTGAAACATCCAACATAATTCATTACAAAAAAAATCATCTATTCCGTATTCTTTATTCCGCAACAGGTATTTTATATCTTTGCAATAAAAAAAAGCCAAAGTTATATGAAACTATTTTTCCCAAACAATATTTTCGCTTCATTAATTGCAAAAAACCTGAGCGGTAATGATGAAATTAAATTTGTACCGTCGTCAATGCTATCAAAGCACTTAACCGAAGATGAAGAGAGTGCGGCGCTTATTCCCACGACCGATTTGATAAACCACAACGACCTATATGTTTCTAAAAAATTTGGTGTTTCGTTCGAAGGAGAAATATCGAATTCATATATTTACTTTAAACCGGGTGAGCCGCATATAAATGAAATATCTTTGTACGGGGATGTCTCGTCTCTTGAAGTAATTATAACAAAAATATTATTCAAAGAAGTTTACGGTGCAGATGTTGTTATGCAAATTCTAACCGATGAATCAAATCTTGAAAATAAAAATCTTGTCGTTATAGGAGATCAAAATTTTTCAACCGGAATATTTTCAAAAGGAATTAGTTTTGCAGATGAAGTGACGGAATCATTAGACCTTCCTTTTGTTAATTTTATTGCAGCCAGCCGGTCATCAAAAATTATAGAAGAGCTTGATGAAAAAACTAAAAACATAACCGCAGGTATTTACACTTCAATTGAAACGGCAAATATTGGCGAAAATTTTTCTTCGGAAGTTGTCGAATTATTTAAAGCCAATTCTGCTTCATTAATATTTGAACTTGATGAACAGGATGTCGAAGGGATAACGCAGCTCGTCCGGCTTCCTTATTTTTATGGAATAACCAAAGATATTTTTGAAGTAAAGTTCATTTAGCCGTATTTTCTAATACTCCCGACAAAATCGTGGTGCAAGTCAACCACACTCATTAAATGATTTGTTTAGGTTCTCCGTCAATTCCACAATTAAGATTTATTTATTTGCTTAGCTTTTTCTCTTATATTTCCGGCTGCTGCCAACCATTTGGCGGTAGTTTTCAAAGTACAGTCACGATCTGTCAACTGACGGCGGTTTGTGAAAGCCCGGGAAAAACTTGAGGATTGTTTTGTATAACTATCAGTGAAGTCTTTATTACGGAAAAGGAAAGTAGAATTACACTGTCATCTTTAATGGAAGACAGATTTAAGAAAGTATGATTAAATAAAAGTTAAAGTTTTCATCATTATCAACAGTATAGGAAAAGCGGTTTTATACAACAAATATTTTGATAATGAAGAACTGCGGGTAAGGAGTTTAATCCAACAGTATCTTTTACCGAAACTATTTATAAGAACCGTCCAATTTTAGTTTTCATATCTGGCAACTTATTTTTGATTACATCCCACATAATTTCATAATCCACACTGAAATATTCGTGTATCAGTTTGTCTCGCATTCCAGCAATTTTTTTCCACTCAATTTCATCGTGTAACGCCTTAAATTCTGAGGATAAACTTTTTACAGCTTCACCTATGATTTCTAAACTTCTGGAAAAAGCACGAGTATAAATTTCACTTTCAATAAAAATATTAAAGTCAAGGTTTTTACATTCATTAAGAATAAAGCTAATCTCATCATAAATATGCTGCAGATAAACTTTATCTTGTTTCATACCATCTTATTTCATTTTTAATAGAAGGAAGTATGTAAGGACTAATTCCTTTCTCTGTTAACAAATCAACTTTTCTTCCAAATATATCTTCAAGATCGAAGGCAAGCCCGATAAAATTATCAAAATTTTTCTCCTCAAAATCTACAATCAGGTCAATATCGCTTTCATTATTGGATTCATCTCTGGAATGTGAACCAAACAGGCCAATACGGTTTACTTTATACTTTTGAAGTAATGTTCTGTGACTTCTTAATAGCTCTAATATTTCGTTTGCGGTATATTCTTTCATAAACATATCATTCATTTAGTTTAAAAATAGTAAACTAATACATTAGAATAAACTATATTGTTTTTCTTGGCTACCATCAACTATTTTGTTGCGGTGTGTTTTATTATCATCATTTGAATGCACAGCCACGATCCGTCAACTGTCGGAGGTTTGTGAAAGCCCAGAAAAAAACTTGTGGATTTTTTAGTATAACTATCAGTGAAGTATTTATTACGGAAAAGTATAAGGATAATTTGATTATCGTCTATGGCGGGTAATTTGGGGACAAACATCTCTCAAAAGTGTTGATATCTTTCTGTTATTAGCCGGGAATATGAAAATTTAACTAATGTCAAAAAGAAATAAATGATTAGAGTAATAGTTTTATTCAATTTTTCCTTCCTCTGTTCCCTGCTGCTGCCAACCATTTGGCGGCAGTTATTTCAAATGCACAGTCAGAAATGGTTTCCCGATAGGGGGTCAAGTTGTTACTGCCGATGGAAATAGTTTATGACTGTTGGGTAAATTTTAAAGTAGCACTACGACAGTCAGTTCAAGCTATGATGACCGAGGAACCTATCTCTTAATTGACGGCATCGCACTTGTTTTTAAAAAATCTCTAAATTGCATTCTGGCGGATATCACTTCATTATGAGTCAGTTCGGTATGAATAAATATCAATCGATTATTCATTAAGTCAGTTAATTTTAATTCATTCTCTTCTGTTTTGAAGTATTGTATATTCCACGCATCAAAATCATGCATCAAATTTTCTGTTTCGTTTTTTGTTCCGCCGTTATCGGTATAAATATTTATGAATCTTCCTGTAAAGTTTTCAATCCAGTGAACATATTTTTCAGTTTGTCCATAAAGTGCATCAAATAAAATTACATCAGAAATGTTTTGTGTTAATCCTCCGTGCATTAAACAAAATGAAATAACGCGATATGCGCCGCTGTGTCCCGCTAAAATTATGTTGCCGACCGTTGATGATTTTATTTTCTTTTTCTCTTTTAAGTACCTTAGAACATCGTCCGTTAAATTTTTTAAACCATCCTTTTCTTCTAACTTTCCGCCGTAAGAATCCGGAGAGTTTTTGGGCCCTTCCGGAAAAACAAAGATTGCATTTATGTTACTTTCACAAAATTGCTCAATAAGCTTAAACTGCGCACAAGCGCTATCAATATTGTTATACCAGCCGTGGAAGTAAACAACAAAATTTATTTTTTCAGTTTGCCTAAATCCTTTTGGAATGAAGATAGCAACGCTGCTGTCGCTATAATGCTCTTGGGCAGAAAAGAAATTGTTGTTGTATGTGTGTCCCATTGCGCGTTCAGAATGAGGAAATGGGGCAGAGGAGAATTGAGGGACGAACAGTTCACCAAGATGTGCGTATCTTTCTGTAAGTGGTTGTGAAAAGGATAAACCGGTGAATGATATCACTAAAATAAAAATGAAGGTGTAATTAATTTTCATAACTATTTCTTTTTTTAGGGCTTGTGCCAACCATTTGGTGGCAGAAAAGTATAATGACCCGATAGACCGGACAATGTTTGCAAGCTATGGGAATAAACAATTGACGTAAAATTTGCTTAATGCTACCTAAGATTTTCAAGGTCGATTTGATCTCTTTTTCTGTTGCTTGCTGTTTTGTTTTTTATCAAATCATCATAGGAAATAAATTTTATTTTTATATCATCTAAATCTTTCTCAACTCTATTTGGATAACACTCATCAAACTGGACCCCATCAATCGAAAACATCAAATCAATTCTGAAGGGAGGAAATCCGATTCTTATAATATTATCTTTATTCTGAAAATCCGTGGCGTTTAATTCTTCAGGAGAGAAACCGAATTCTTCAAGAACATCGGGAATTTTTTTAATATTACTCATAGATGGATTTATCCAAATATCAATGTCTCCCGTGTATCTCGGATAGCCATGAAATCCTACAGCATATCCGCCGATAATAAGATATTCAACATTATTTTTGTTTAATAATCCTATAAACTCTTTGAAGTCCTGGCTGAACATATTTATTCATCTGAATGTATTGAAGACGTAGAATTTCTATTGCATCAATTCTTTCTTGTGCCGACTTATTTTGCCAGTACAGGAAATCGTTTTGATCGTCACTTTTATTAATTACGCTAATTGCCTTTACTATTGCCATCTATTAATATCATTTATGTATAACATACTCCAAAATACAAAAGTAATTTATTAGCATAAATCTAAACTATTTAGCTGCCAGTAACAATTTTGGTGCAGTATATTCTATTTTTATTAGATACAAGTACAGTCACGAATTGCTTCTCCGACGAATCGGGACAAGCTGCGACAGCCAAAGGATAAAATAGGGATTCACATTAAGCTTGCTAATAAAACAATTAAAAAAAAATGTTAACCGCGCCTATAACATCTAACCGCGTTAAGTAATTATTATTACATTTTGAAGAAATTTTATTTGCGTAAGGGGCGATACTTCGCCCCGTACAAGCTTTTGAATATTATTTATTAACCTGAAAAGTTTTATCGCCTGACTCAAAGAAATTAACTATTTGAGTTGCCGCTGCAATTCCGGCATTATTATTCGCTTCGAAAGTTTGTGCCCCCATTTTTTTAGGAGTAAAATAACACCGGTCAGGAAATTTACTTAAAAGTTCAGAAGCAGTGTCTGGCTGAATATCTGACAAATATTTAAAATCATTTCTCTCTTCCAACATTTTTAGCAATCCCTCTTCATCAACAACTTCTTTTCTTGCCGTGTTGATGAGCGTTGCGCCTTTTGGCATTTTGCTAAGCAGCGTATGATTAATAGATTTTTTTGTTTTGTCATTTGCCGGGATATGCAGCGAAATGTACTGATTCGAAGAGTATAATTCTTCAACAGAATTGTAAACTTTAACTCCGTCCGCTTCAATCAAATCGGCAGGGACAAACGGATCAAAAGCGCTTATAATCATTCCAAAACCCTTCGCAATTTTTGCCGCGAGTTTCCCTACATTTCCATAAGCGTGTAGTCCCAAAGTTTTTCCCTTTAGCTCCGAACCTGATTTTCCATTGAAAAATCCTCTTGCGCCGTAAATCAATAATCCAAAAACTAATTCAGCTACTGCATTAGAGTTTTGCCCCGGGGTGTTCATTACAACAACGTTTTTAGCGGTAGCGGTTTTTAGATCAACATTATCAAAACCGGCTCCGGCTCTTACAACAATTTTGAGTTCTGGAGCCGCATTAAAAACCGCTTCATCAATTATATCGCTTCTGATGATTATTGCATTAGCGTCTTTTACCGCTTCGTGCAATTGAGCTGGATTTTCATATTTCTCAATCAGAGCAAATTTATGTCCTGCATTTTCAATTATCGGCTGAATTTCTTTAATAGCTGATGGTGCGAATGGTTTTTCAGTTGCAACTAAAACTTTCATATTAACCTCATTATTATTTTAACATTGGAATTTTAACGCCAAACGTTTTAGCGTTTTCAATTGCTGATTCATATCCGGCATCAGCATGGCGAACTATTCCCATGCCCGGATCATAAGTGAGAACCCGTTCTAATCTTTCTGCGGCTTCTATAGTTCCGTCGGCAACCACAACCATACCTGCATGTATTGATTTGCCGATGCCAACACCGCCGCCGTGATGGACTGAAACCCAGCTTGCGCCGCCGATAGCGTTTAACAGTGCATTAAGTATGGGCCAATCAGCTATTGCATCGCTTCCGTCAATCATTGCTTCGGTTTCGCGGTTAGGTGACGCTACCGATCCGCAATCGAGATGATCGCGCCCGATAACTATTGGCGCTTTCACTTTTCCTTCAGCAACAAGATCATTAAATATTTTCCCCATCTTTGCCCGCTCACCGTAACCAAGCCAGCAGATGCGCGACGGCAGCCCCTGAAAATGTACTTTCTTTTGCGCCATCTCAATCCAGTTTACAAGAAGTTTGTTTTCGGGGAAAGCTTCAATAACAGCACGGTCTGTTACGTAAATATCTTCCGGATCGCCGGATAAAGCAACCCAGCGGAAAGGACCTTTTCCATCACAGAAAAGGGGGCGGATAAACTCCGGCACAAAACCGGGAATATCAAAAGCATTATCAACTCCATTTTCTTTTGCTTCACCGCGAATGTTATTACCGTAGTCGAAGGTTATTGCTCCGCGTTTTTGAAACTCAAGCATTGCGCGTACGTGTTCAACAATTGTTGTTCTCGAAAGAGCGATATATTTTTTAGGATTCGACTTGCGAAGTTCCAATGCTTCATCAAAGGTCATTCCCATCGGCACATATCCATTTAAAGTATCATGTGCCGAAGTTTGATCGGTTACAATATCTGGAATTATATTTTTTTTAATCAATCGCGGAAGAATTTCCCCCGCATTGCCAACTAAACCAACTGAGATTGCTCTGCCTTCGGACTTGGCTTTGAGCACAATATCAATAGCCTCATCAAGATTTTCAGACATAATATCAAGATAGCCAGTATCAATTCTTTTTTGTATTCTGCTTTTGTTTACGTCAATGCCAAGAAAAGCAGCGCCGTTCATTGTAGCGGCTAACGGTTGAGCGCCGCCCATCCCTCCTAAACCGGCGGTTAATAAAAATCTGCCTTTGAGGGATTTGTCGAAATACTTGTTTGCACATTCGGCAAATGTTTCATAAGTGCCCTGAAGAATTCCTTGTGTTCCGATGTATATCCAGCTGCCTGCAGTCATTTGTCCATACATTGTTAAACCGAGAGCTTCAAGTTTTCTAAATTCATCCCAAGTTGCCCAATCGGGCACAAGCATTGAATTAGAGATGATCACTCTTGGCGCATTTTTGTGTGTTTTAAAAACAGCAACCGGTTTGCCCGACTGAACTAATAAAGTTTCATCTTCTTCAAGATTTTTTAATGCGCTTATAATAGCTTCATACGCTTCCCATGAGCGGGCAGCTTTACCGCTTCCTCCATAAACAATAAGTTCTGCGGGATTTTCTGCAACATCCGGGTCAAGGTTATTCATCAACATACGCATTGCCGCCTCTTGAATCCATCCTTTGCAAGAAAGAACAGAACCGTGCGGTGCGTGTATGTTTATCTTTTCTTCGGCAGAGATCATAATCAACCTTTAAAATGTCTTTCTAAAATAGCATCGTATTGTTTGAGCATAGATTTGTAAAGCCAGCGTTTAATAAAACCGGCTTTGCTCATTTCCTTTTTTATGTGTTTAACATTTTCCTGCATTTGATTCTGCAGACGCGAACGCTCTTCTTTTGTAAACTTAATAGTTTCATTTCCTGTTTTAAGTTTTTCCAAAATAGAATTAAAAACACGGTCTTCGGCGAAAAACCTATTATCGCCCTCTGTTTGTTTTAATACTTGTTTACAAAATGTAGCAATTAATTTTTTTTCGTTTTTATCGAATTCAAAGTTATAGTTTGTGAAAAGTTTTTTCATTAGTGCCTGTTAAATTTTAAGTGATAATAATTCATCTTTAGTTTTCTGATAGCCCGGTTTTATTACATCATAAATAAATTTTAATCTTTCTTTGTAAGGAATAAAAGCAGACTTCATTGAATTGATTGTTATTTTCTCAACATCCTCCAGTGTAAGATTAAAATATTCTATTGCTGTCATAAACTCTTTAGTCATATTCGTATTGCTCATCAAGCGGTCGTCGGTATTTATTGTAACTCTAAATTTTTCTTTAAATAATATACCGAATGGATGATTTTCAATTTTGTCTATCGCTCCAGTGTGTAAGTTGCTTAGTAAGCATATCTCAAGCGGGATACGTTTATCAAGAATGTATTGAGCAAGATCTCCGAATCCAACAATATTTCCATCACGGTCAAAAGTAAATTCTTCTTTTAAATTGGTTGCATGCCCAATGCGATGAGCGCCGCACCACTGAATTGCCTGCCAGATAGATTCTTTCCCGAATGCTTCACCGGCATGAATGGTAATATTAAAATTGGCGCGCTGTATAAACTGAAAAACTTCAACGTGTCGCTTTGGGGGGTAACCGCCTTCTTCTCCGGCAAGATCAAAACCAACTACACCTTGATTACGAAAATTTACGGCAAGTTCGCCAATTTCAAGTGTGTTTTTCATATTACGCATACCGCATAATATTAATCCGTAACCAACTCCAAAATCGGAACGTCCCTTGTCGAGTCCGCTCAACACTGCATTTACTACGTCTTCATAATAAAGTCCTTTGGTTGTATGAAAGCATGGTGCAAAACGGGTTTCAACGTAAACCACACCATCTTTTTTCATGTCCTCCATCATCTCGTACGCGATTCTTTCGAGAGCTTCTTTTGTTTGCATCACGGCAATAGTATGCTCAAAGCCCTGCAGGAACTCCACAAGGTTTCCTTTGTTAGCGCCTCTGTGAAACCATTCGGCTAATTCACCGGCATCACTTGTCGGAAGCTTGTTGTACTTATATTCACTTGCCAAATCGATAACGGTTTGCGAGCGCAGTCCTCCGTCAAGATGATCGTGTAAGAGCACCTTTGGAATGGATCTAATAATATCTTCGGTAGTCAAATTCACCTCATTTTTAATGGTAAAAATATCTTATAAAGTATGCAAAATCAATTTTTATATAAGTTTAAAAATTCAGGATATAGGCAGATACGTTTTCAAAATAAAATAATGCTAATAATAACTTTATCTTGATTATGCAAATGTAATGTGCTAATTTTGATCACATTAACTTTAGAAAATAAATGGAGTTATAATGCAGAAAAAATTAATTTACATTTTAGGATTAATCGTTTTTGGAATTGCTCTTTCGGGCTTCCAGTGCTCTTCAACTGAAATTACTTCAGCAAAGTTGTACATTCAGCAGAAGAATTATGACAAAGCTCTTGATGTTTTACAAAAAGAAGTACAAAAAAATCCTCAGAGTGATGAAGGATTTTATCTCCTTGGTGTGGTTAGTGCCGAAAAAGAACAATACGGCAAAATGATTGACGCCTGGGAAAAATCGTTAGCCGTTAGCGATAAATTTAAGAAAGACATTGATAACCAAAAAAAATATTGGTGGGCACAGCTTTTTAACAGGGGTGTTAGTTTATACCAAAGAGGGATAAAAGCACCGGAGGACAGCAACAAGATTTGGTATGATAGATCTATCGAATCATTTGACTATGCTGTCAAACTTCAACCAGATTCTGGCGACACTTATAAAAATTTAGCTTTTGTTTATTTAAGCGCCCAGCGCCTTGATGAAGCAATTGAGCCATTGAAGAAAATAATCGAACTTGATAAAGAAATTGATGGTTACAGATTTTTAGGTGAAATATATTATAATAAGGGGCAAGTACAGATGGATCGCTTTCAATCTACATCGAACGTTTCCGATAGTGTTGAAGCATTTGAATGGTTCGATAAAGCTATTGAAGTTCTCGAAGCCGGTAAAAAAGAGTACCCGAATGATTCTGACATATTATTGACGCTTTCAAACTCCTATATTGCTGCAAACAAAGTTGAAATTGCAATAGATGCTTTTAAAACCGGTGTTGAAAATGAACCGACCAATAAGTACTATCGCTATAATTATGGAGTTTTACTTCTCGGCAAATCTGATTATACTTCTGCTGAAGAGCAGTTCTTAAAAGCAATTGAAATTGATCCAAATTATCAAAATGCGGTTTATAATCTGGCGGTTACTTATGTTAGATGGGGTACAGCCATTAACAAAGAAGCCGAAGAAAAAGGTGAAATGGATAATACCGAATACAAGAAAAAATATGAAATGGCTCTTCCTTACCTTGAGCAGGTTGTTAGTAACGATCAAACTAATACCTCCGCAATATGGGAATTGATCGGCAGGGTTTATACTGTACTCGGCATGCAGGATAAAGCCACAGATGCCTTTAAAAATGCAGATAATTTAAGAAATTAATTTTTATAGTTTTCTACTCCGGGAGGAAAAAGATTATGAGTAACAATCAACCACAGCCTCAGCAGATAAATATCGAATTGAACGAAAAAGAAGCAGAAGGTATTTATTCAAATTTGGCTATCATAACGCATTCTCCCGCAGAATTTATAATTGATTTTACGCGCATTGTGCCCGGCTTACCAAAGGCTAAGGTACATGCGCGGATTATTACCACACCACAACATGCGAAAATGCTGCTTAAGGCATTAAAAGATAATATTGAAAAATATGAAGCCAGGTTCGGCGAAATTAAAATTGATAACACCCCGAACCAGCACTTTGGTTTTGTTACTCCTAAGAAGGATGAAATAGTAAACTAGCTGAAAAAAAAGTTGTTGGGCGTCAACAATGATTTTTGTTCGTTGTTACACGCTAAGTTTTTTGTGACGTACTGCAAAACAAGTTTGGTATGTTTTACAGAAATTGTCACCCAAGAATCTTATTAGTTAGAATGTATATTCTTTTTATGATTGCGTTCTGCTAGTATGTTGCAATTTTATTAACATAATAAATATAAAGGATAACTTACCATGAAAAAGTTAGTCTACTCTGTTCTACTGTTCCTCGCGGCAGGGCTTATACAATTTACCGCAGCTCAAGCTGATTCGAATACAGTCAATCTATCTTTATGGATTAACTGCCGAAATTCAGTTTCCGCACAATTATTTTCAGCTTCAATAAAAGAAGGTGAAACCTACGTTGTTGAACCCACTACTCTTACAGGAAGTTATGCATCCGCACAAGCATTGTATGATGCATTTGTTGGTACTGGATTTCAACTTGAATATGGTGCACTTAACGAAAACATTGATATCTTCTGGTTTATCTGGGATGTTGATTGCTCTACCGGTAATTTTTTCCCGGCAACCGGAGGCACATTATTCTTCAATAGCATATTCCAGGTTTCAGTAAATGGTGTTCCGGTGACAGATATATACCAATTTGCAAACAATAAAAGAGCAATTTTGTCGATTCCTAAAACAGCGGCTTTCACTAATTTCCTAACAGCAAATGGATTTACAACAGCTAACGTTTTAACTTTTGCCTACGAGTTAAGTGGCGGAGGAATAGATACTACAGGGATAACTACTCTTGAAACTCCATCACATTTGGTTGCTATGGCATCCCACTTCTCAAACATAGTCGGCGGGGATAGATCTATACTTACAAGTGTTAGAGAAGAGGTTATTGCAACACAACCTGCTGAGTTCGCATTATCTCAGAATTATCCTAATCCATTCAACCCGGCAACTTCATTCGAATATTCTCTTGCCGAAAATTCTTTTGTGACCGTAAAAGTATATAATGTACTTGGAAGCGAAGTAGCAACTTTAGTTAATACAAATAAAGATGCTGGCGTTTATCGTTTGGATTTTGATGCATCAAATCTTCCATCCGGTATTTATATTTACGAGTTAAGAACAGATAAATTTGTTCAAACACGTAAGATGATGTTTTTGAAGTAATAAAAATTTATGGAACGGCTGCGAGGGCAGCCGTCTTCTTATCAATATTTTAATTAAAATTAAGAGAAAAAAGTTATGCGAAAAACTATTTATTCCCTGTTAGGAGTATTAATGATGGCTATTGCTTTACAGCAAGTCGGCTGTCTTGATATTCCTGATGAAATGATAATGCCCCAGTGGGATGTAGAGCTTAATGTTCCGCTTATAAAAAGAACTTATTCGCTTGAAGAGATAATTAAATCTGATAAACAAAATTATATTAATTTAGATCCTCAAAGCGATAGTATCTATTATATTCAATCGGATAAATATGAAATTGCTTCTGGCATTTCACAATTCATTACAGTTACAAATCAGAGAGCCTCTCAAAATAACAACGTAAATGCTTCAGCCACAGATTCCACACAAATATTTTTAGCATTCCCGGAAGGCGCACAGCTTAACGAAGCAATATTTACAAAAGGTTTCCTTGCTTTCTCTGCACGCAATCAATCTTTGCTTGAAAGTATGACATTAACACTTAGAGTGCCGGGTATAATTTCTCCATCAGGATCACAATTTGTCGCCACAATTCCTTTAGCCCCGGGCCAATCCGATTCGGTGAAATATGATCTCTCTGGTTATAGGTATAAAGAACCAGTAAATCAATTGTTTTTATTTAAAGGACAAATTTGGTTGATCGCTAAAGCAGCTACTGCAACAAATCTCGCTGCAAGCGCTTTGTTAAATGCTTACAGTTCGGACTTTTTGTTTAGTAGTGCAACCGGTTATCTTCCGGTAAAGTCGCTTGGTGTTACCGAAAGTACAAACGACTTAAAAATAGGCGACGCTATTGATTTTAGGGATAAGGCATTTCTACGCGAAGCGACATTAAAATTAACTGCTAATTATAAATCTCCTGCTGCCAATCCGTTTGAAATTGAAGTTAAAGATTTGAAAGTCATCGGACGGCGAAACAATGGTGGCTCACTAACATTAGCATTTAATAACAGTCCTAATTTAACATTACGTTTCCACAATGGAAGCTTTGATACATCATTTACTCAACTAAATAGTAATATAACTGAATTCTTAACATTCCTGCCTGATCAAATATCCGTCAGTGCCGAGTATATTATGAACCCGGATGATGATAGAGCTTATCATACAGCTACAAGCCAGGACAGCGTTAAATTCGAAACTTCATTCACTTCCCGTAGTTTCTTTGCACTTAAGAAATCTACAATTGTAGATACATCCGAAGTGAAATTAAGCGATGATGACCGTGATAGAGTTAGAGACGGAAGAGCCGCTTATTTAACTGTGGAAATTGAAAATGGCATTCCTTTAACTACCTGGTTAAAGGCTGACATGGTAGATAAAAATTATAATCTTTTATTTACAATAACTAAAAATGAAGGAAAAGATTCCTTGTACTTTTTAGGTGCAGAGGTAGGCGCTAATGGTGAAGTTACAAAAAAAACTATTACAACCACTACTATGCAATTAGATTCATCTCAAATTCAGAAATTAGCTGATGCCAAATATTTTATTCATACCACCAGTGTAAGGACGAGAGACGCCTATAATAATCCGCCACCCACTGTAGCTCTTAGAGGAAATCAAAAATTGTCCATTAAAGCATACGGCGGCGTTAAGTATTTTATTAAAGAAGATAAGAAGTAGGAGGCGGCAAAATGAAAAAATTAATAATAATATCAGTGATGTTTTTAATTTGTACTTCCGCCGCATTTGCACAATTTGGCTCTGCGGGCACCGTAGATGCACGATCGATGGGTATGGCAAAAACTTATAATGCAATAACTCGCGGTGTTATGTCTGTTGGCATAAATCCTTCTAATTTAATTTACAATCAACCATACGATTTCGAATTATCAACGGTTCTGCCTCTTCCGATGATCTCTTTAAGAAGCGGTACTGATTTTATGTCGATTGATGAAGTTAATTACTACTTTGGCGGCGTAAATGGTAAAGGCAGAATTCTAACAGAAGAAGATAAAAATAACTTTAATGATCTTTTTAAAGACGGCGGATTTATTTTTGCCAATTTTTCAGTAAGACTACTTTCATTGTCCTATAATGCAGAACCTTCAATTGGCGCTTTTGCATTTTCAATTAATGATGCAGCCGGCGGAAAATTTAATCTTCCACAAGCTCTTGTTGATATAGCACTAACAGGTAATGAACATAACAAAACCTATGATTTTAATGATGCAGACGCTAAAGCCTGGTGGATAAGAAATTACTCCTTAACGTATGCAAGAGAAATACCGGAGATTAACCAGGATATTTTCGATAAAATTGGCGCCGGTATAACTTTAAAATTAGTACAGGGTTTCGCTTATCTTGGAGTAGAACACGCCCAAACAAATTTAACTACAGGCGCTGGAAATGTAATTACCGGCACTGCAGATTATCTTGCTTACACCGCCTTTAGCGAAGACTTCGGCGTGAAGTATGATTTCGATAGTGTTGAGACAGATGGAAAAGTTGGACCTTTTCCTTCTTCTGCCGGTAATGGATTTGGATTCGATCTTGGCTTAACTGCATCGATGGATCAGTGGAATTTTTCACTTGCCGTTACAGATATTGGCAGCATTACCTGGAAGAACCATGCCGCACAGTTCACAGCTAAGGGGGATCTGTTCATCGATGATTTTACAAATCAAGCGCAGTTAGATACGTTAAAAGAGAGAATGACAGGAAAAGCATCACCGATTAGCGAATTTTCTACGAGTCTCGCCTCGGCATTCAGGTTTGGCGCTTCTTACTATTTTGCGGATGGAGAAGATGCAATACCAGGTACGCTGTTATTAGCGTTGGATTACAACCAGGGATTTAATGACATGCCCGGTAACTCAAAATCACCAAGATTTTCAATCGGTGCCGAATGGAAACCGATGGATTGGATTCCATACCTCAGAACCGGATTTTCCTTTGGCGGCGCTGATGGATTTAATTGGGGTCTTGGATTAGGCTTTGATACCGGATTAATTGAATTCAATATTGCTACTTCTGATTTTCAAGCATTTGTTGCTCCTAATTCAGCAAAATATATTTCAATTGCAATGGGTTCTCGCTGGAAATTCTAAAATTATTATAGTTCAAACCAAGCCTCCGTTGTTAGTTCAGCGGAGGTTTTTTATTTTTAAAAAATTCTGAGAACAACCGGGTAAAATTCACTTTCAATTTTATAACTTCAACTTTTAACTTTTAACTATTGACGCATCTTAAGCAGATTTATCAATGCTGCAGCGAGAAACACTATGTTAGCAAGCCATGCAGTTAATAAAGGATCGAGCGCTCCATTTTTCCCGAACGCTTGACTGACCTTCATAAAAACAAGATAAATAAATGTTGCAAGAATACTTATTCCCACTTGAACTGCAAGTCCGCCCTTTCGCTTATTTGCAGAAATTGGAAGCCCGAACAAAACTACAATTAAACTCGTCACCGGGAAAGCGAAGCGGGAATAATATTCAATCATAGTACTGTTTGCGCTGTTACCGCTCTGAAGCTGTGAATCTACAAGCGTTTTTAATTCATTTAAGTTCATCTGTTCCGGCTTTGTTTGTTTAGTATTTAGTTCTTGAGGAGAAAAATTTAAATTATCCACAGTCATTTGATTAAAATAAACTGCTTCTTCATCATTCCCTTCAAACATTCGTTTAACGCCATTTTTAGCAAGCCATTTGGAAGAAGTAGAATCATACATAAGAATGTTAGCATCAATTCTCATTTTCATTTTAGTTAAATCATTGGCGTCAAATTCCTGGATGCTTACACGTGTTGCTTGATTGCGCGAATTATCAAAGTAAGAAATATTAACTATTCTGTTTCGGCTGTCTTGAAAAAAGATATTGCTGCCGGAATAAACAAAACCTCTCTTTAAATATTCCATTTCAATGGCGAGCTTGGTTTTGTTTGCCGTCGGAACAAGATAGCCGATGAAATAGAGAGATAATAAACTCAGCAGAAATGTTGTAATTAAAAAAGGAAGCATGAAGCGATACATACTAACGCCGCTTGATTTAATAGCGGTAAGTTCACTTAGGTTTGCTGTTTTACCCGCAGTAAATAGAGCCGCAAATAAAACGGCAACCGGCGTCATCAATTTTATAATTTCCGGAGAGAAGACAAAATAGTAATGCATAATTATTGTAAAAGGAACATCGAGATCAATAAAATCGTCAAGGTTTTCCATCATATCAATTACAACAAAGATTAAAGTAAAACCAATTAACCCGAATCCTATTGTCTGAAGAAACTGTTTAATCAAATACTTATCGATTATTTTCATTTATAAATTGCCGTTGTTTTCTTCATCCTGCGGACGCCAGTTTTTCGGAATTATTTTTTTTAAAAAATCAAAATTAATAGTAACAGATTCTTGAACGGCTTTGTAAATTAAGATTATACCTGCAATTCCTATTACAATATTTGCCGACCACATTCCCCAAAAAGGAGAGAAGAAATTTCGCTCTGCAAGCTTTTCACCACCAATCAAAAACGCCCAATAGATTAAAAAGAAAAACAAACTTATACTTGCCGCCACTCCGAATCCTCCTTTTCGGGTCATTGTTCCTAAGGGTGCGCCTATTAAAACAAAGACGATGCATGCCACGGGCAGAGTATATTTTTTATAAATTTCTACATCATATTTGTTTATCTCTCCCTGTACATATTCTATCCGTTTTAGATTTGAAACAATAACATTTTTTGCAGTTTTAATTTTCTCAGATGCCCGGATATAAATCAATTCTTTTTCACTCACCGGAGGCTGTTTGCCATACAGAAAAGCAGATGAAGAATCGTTGTAAAAATATTTTTCCGTTTCCTCAGTTAGCGCCTTTGCAAATTCTTTTTTACTCGCAAGCAAACTGTCCACTATCTCATTCATCGCCATAGTGCTTAGTTCACGTTCGCCTCTCGGTCCGCCAGGAGCACTTTGCTGAAATGAAAATTGATCTGCATTCATTGCAATACGATGTTTCTCAAAAACTAACTTGCGGTAAAGACTTGTTCCGGCGGCATCAGATTCGTGAATTTCACCCTTCTGCAAATCCATTATAAGTTTCGTTTGATCTTTAGAAAAATAAATTTTCCCTTCCTTGGCGGTAACTATATTTATTTTAACAGGATTTGTATAGTCGTATAGAGTAATAATTCCAAGTCTGCCAGTTTTTTGATCAATGTCTCTTGCAAGGATTGCATAATTGGGAACTTCTTGAGAAAAAATACCGGGCTCAAGAGAGAGGGTTGGTTTTTTTCGCGAGATGTCCTGTCCCAAAACCTTTGCTTGATGATTAGCATCGGGGAGCACATCGTCATTAAAAACGAACAATAGATATCCAATTATGATACTTGTAATAAGAACCGGAGACATCATCTTGTATAAACTTGTGCCGGACGATTTAATGATAGTAATTTCATTGTTCTGCGACATATTGCCAAAAGCCATTAGTGTGCTAACAAGTGCAGCCATAGGAACAACAAGAACAACCATCCAGGCAAGATTAAAAGCAATTAATTTAAGTATGACCCAAGTATCAAGTCCCTTTCCAACTAATCTGTCAGCAAACTTCATCATAAATTGAAGTATAAAAATACACATCAACGTAAAGGCTGAGAAAAAAAAGGGGGCAAAATGATTGCGAAGTATATATCTATATAAAATCATGGGACTAATATAGAAAAGCGTGAAAAGTTTAACAAGTAAAGCTTTCGTGCAGTTTATTCTAATTCAATTTTGTTATATTTACTCCAGTACAGATAATTTATTTTTAATGAAACAAACTATATTTCTTTTAATATTATTTTTATTTTTATCGGGCTGTTCCAAACATAATGAAGAAGCAAAAATTGAAATAGCTGCAGATGAAGCATATCCAAGATGGATTATAAAAGATTCACTGCATACTACTCAAACTTCGGGGATTGCTTTTATTGGTGAAAAAGAGCAAATAAAATATTTTCTTCTTGCCGATGATAATGGCGTTTTACATCGCTTTTCTATTGAATCAGATACATTGTTTGAACTAAAAAAAATTGCTTTTAATGAAAATGTTAAGGTATATCTTGATACTTTTCCCAAACCTGACTTTGAGGAAATATCATTCGATAAAAAAAACAATAAAGTTTTTTTATCTATTGAAGGAACTTCTTATGGCAAAATTAATCCGGCAAGAAAAGAAGCAAATGTTAAATGGTATGCCGGTATATACGAACTTCAGTTTAAAGATGATGATCTGTTTTCAGATACTATCGTATCCATACAAAAACTTCACTTTGAACCCGAAGAAAAATTTTTCGAGCATGTAAAATCAAATATCGCATTTGAAGGATTTACTTTTGATGATGATTATTTTTACGCCGGGCTCGAAGGCTTTCAAGAGCAAAAAATTTTTGCCGATAGCACTTTCATCTATATTATAAATAGAGCAACAAAAAAAATTATAAAACAGATCAACACAAAAGAATTAGGCATATTTACCATTTGCGGATTATATTCACCGGAAAATAAAACCCTTCTCGGCATCGACCGTAACAATAAAAAATTATTTAAAATAAATTTTTCTGATCAAATGGATATTTCATCATTTGCATTTAAAGAAATTAAAACCCGGGTTCCGAATTACCCAGCTATTGGTTATGTGGCATCGTTGGAATCTATTACGATGGACAATGACAACAATATTTATATGATTGATGATCCGTGGACAACTTATTTTGTGCCGGCACCGGATATATTAAATAAAATGGATAAGAAGACAGCCGAACACTTCAATAACTTTATTCCTATTATTTACAAATTTAAACTTAATTAGAGAAGGAGCATTTTTTGGAAGACGTGATTAGTTACATAAATGAGCATAAAGAAACATACATCGAAGAATTGAAAAATTTTCTTCGTATCCCAAGTATCAGTACTTTACCGGAGAGCAAAGGAGATATAAGAAAAGCAGCGGAGTTTGTCGCCAATAAATTAAATACAGCCGGTATGAGCAGAGTAGAAATTTTTGAAACAGAAGGTCATCCCCTCGTTTATGGAGAATGGCTCGGCGCGCCGGGAAAACCTACTGTTTTAATTTATGGTCATTACGACGTTCAGCCCGTTGATCCGATTGAATTGTGGGATTCACCTCCTTTCGAGCCCGAAATACGCGGCACTAAAATTTATGCACGCGGCGCAACGGATGATAAAGGACAAATGCTTGTGCATATAAAAAGCGTTGAAGCCTTTCTTAAAACTACCGGCAGCATTCCATTAAACGTAAAATTTATTATTGAAGGTGAAGAAGAAGTTGGAAGCGAAAGCTTAGAGACGTTCATAAAAAATAATGTCGATCTCCTAAAGTGCGACACTGTTTTAATTTCAGATACATCCTTATACGCCGAAGGAATTCCTACTTTAACCTTTGGATTACGTGGGCTTCAGTATATGGAAGTTGAAGTCGTTGGACCTAACCGTGATCTTCACAGTGGAACGTTCGGCGGCGCTATAGCAAATCCAATTAATGTTCTTGCCGGCATAATTTCCAAACTTCATGATAAGAATGGTAAAATTACTATTCCAGGTTTTTATAATAATGTTCCAAATATTACGAAGAAAGAAAAAGAAAATTATAAGCTGCTTAAATTTTCTGAAAAACGATATGCTAAAGAACTTGGCGTAACAGAAGTTTACGGCGAAAAAGGTTATTCAACAGTTGAAAGAACATGGGCTCGCCCTTCGCTTGATTGCAACGGTATTTACGGCGGATTTATTGGTAAAGGAGCAAAAACTGTTTTACCGTCAAAGGCTACCGCTAAAATAAGTATGCGCTTAGTGCCTGGACAGGAACCGAAGAAAATTTCAAAGTTGTTTATTAATTATATTAAAAAACTTGCTCCTAAATCAGTTAAGGTAACCATCTCCGATCTTCACGGCGGTTACCCTGCAATTGTCCCGATGGATGCCCCTGCAGTGCAAGCCGCAGCAAGAGCTATGGAGAAAGCGTTCGGAAAAAAAACGGTTTTCATCCGCGAGGGAGGCTCTATCCCGATTGTTGCTACATTTGCTAAAAAATTAAAAGTTCCGCCGGTGTTAATGGGATTAGGATTAAATTCAGAAAACCTTCATTCGCCAAATGAACATTTTGATTTAAGACATTTTCAACTTGGCATTTTAAGCTCGGCATATTTCTTAAAGGAATTTTCTTTATAGTTTTTAAAAGAAAGATTGGGGCAGTCTGTATTTATGCTGATTGCCCTTTTTTTATTATTTTTACAATGTATTGATTAGTTTATCTATAAGGCGTTTTTATTCAGTAAAACCTTACTAAAGGTGTAAAAATGAAAAAACTTTTATTGATGTTGTTTGCTTTCGCGTTTTTATTTTTAATATATTCATGCGGCGGTGAATCGGAACCTGAACCTCAAAATATTCCTGGAGAAGATGTTGCCCGTTCACCCGAAAAAGATATTGAAATTCAGCGTTACAACCTGCAGCGTATGCGCGACCAAGCGGTAAATAGAACACCATGCGATACAATTGCTCTTATCGAATATGTGCTCGACAACTATCCCGAAGGTACTTACCTTGTAGATTTTGATCGTACTTTTGCATACAATGTGCCTAAACCCGCTGTATTTTATTATTCTAAAAATCGCGAATATGTTTTTGGCGTAATTGCCCGTTCTAAACCGGGGGAAAGATTAATCGAAGCAAAGAATGTTGTTGGATGGGATCAAAGTTTTATTGATCTTGATAGTACGGAACTTGGCACAGCGTTTTTCTATCTTGTTTTGTTTAAATGTGAGGGCGATCAGTTTAGTATAGTGTGGGAGGCGCCCATTCCTTCTCATGGAGGATTTAACAGAATCTATCTTAATAAGTGGAAGTACAAAGGAACTGAATATATGCAGTCCTATTTTCACTATGCGCGCGGAAGCGGACATATTGATTATAATTATTTTTTCGTCAACGGATTAACTTCGTTTCCGCATCTGCTTATGACATATGAAGGCATCAATTTTAAGCGCACAATTGCAAATGTGAACGATGATAAATATCCCGATTATTACGAGCATGTTTATGTTGATTACGGTGATTCATTACGCGCTGTCGATTCCATTGCTTTCGTATGGAATGAGAAAGATAGTGTGTATATTAATACCCGTAATAAGAAAATTACACGTCCATATTAGTTTACCCTCTTCAAGGGTTCATGAAAAGATTTTAGCTATTTTTGTAACCGTAAATTTCAAATCTATAAATCATCTTTATTATTATTATTTGATACGCACTCATCGCGTTAGTTATTTTTATATATGAATGGATAAATAGAGGAATTTAATGACAGAGACTTTAGTCAGAATTTCACCACTTAAAGATTTTTTTGAGCAAATAGGCGCTTCATTTTTTGAAGATGAAGGAACGCTAAAAATTAAATCGTTTGGAAATTATGATGCGGAACTCCACTCTCTATATGAGGGCGTTGCTTTGCGGGATATATCGGTAGAAGGTGTTCTTGAATTGAAAGGCAACGATGTGCTTGATCTATTAAATAGAATTAGCACAAATTCGGTTAAAGATATTTTAAAAGAAGATATAAAGGACACAATATTTGTAACAGAAAAAGGAAGAATAATTGATGTTGCTAAAATTATTAACTTTGGTTCGCATCAAATTTTACTAACAAGCGCAGCCCAACAATTAAAAGTTTTAAGGTGGATTCAAAAATATGTTATTACCGATGATGTAGATATTTACGATATAACAGGCAAGTTTTCAATATTCGAATTAATCGGTCCACAGGCAGATTCATTTATAACCCTCGTCTGCGGAAAAGTTGTTAATGAAATTAGCCCTAACAAATTTAGAATAATAGATGCTGAAGGAATTATATTTTTCTTAATGAAACTTGAAGATGTAAATAATAATTTAAAATTTTTGGTTATCGCAGAACCCAACAACGGTAAAAAAGTGATAGAATTTATGATGAACAACACCGGTCCTTTCAATTTTAATCTTGTAGGTGAAGATGCTTATGAAACTTTCAGGATTGAGAGAGGAATTCCCAAAGCGCCTAATGAATTAAACGATGATTTTAATCCGCATGAAACTAAAATTATTAGACTCGTTGATTTTAAAAAAGGATGTTACATAGGTCAGGAAGTTATTGCACGTCTTGACACATATCAGAAAACGCAAAAGTTTTTAACGGGATTAAAATTTGAAGAATTGCCTAAAACAGGTAAAACTTATAAGCTAACCGATGACGAGGGTAATGACGCTGGAACTGTTACTTCATTTATTTCTTCCCCTAAATGTAACAAGGTGATTGGTCTTGGTTATGTTAGAAAATTTTACCTCGAAGATGGAACAATACTGAATGCTGCGAGTGAAAATGGCACAATTAAAACGACTGTTCATTCACTTCCTTTTAAGAAATGAAAATATATACTAAGACTGGCGATAAAGGCGAAACTAGTTTATTCGGCGGCGAAAGAGTTTTAAAAGATTCTCTGCGAATAGAATCATATGGAACGATTGATGAATTAAATTCATTCATAGGATTAGCAATAACGGAAGTGTTGGATAAAGAAATTTTGAATTTGCTCGGGGAGATACAAAACATGCTTTTTAACGTTGGTGCAGATTTAGCTACTCCTGTTTTAGAACGCAATAAAAAATTAAAAGTAAAAAGAGTTTCTTCAGATTATGCCGAAGAGATAGAAAAAGCCATTGACTATTTTGAATCTAAACTTGCTCCATTGCAAAACTTTATTCTTCCGGGAGGAAGTAAAGTTGCGGCGATATTACATGTGTGCCGTACAGTAGCAAGGCGTGCAGAAAGAAGAGTAATTAGACTAAATAATACGGAGCAAGTGGGTGAGAATTTGATTATCTTTCTCAACAGATTATCAGACTTATTTTTCGTTCTTTCACGTTTTGAAAATAAAATCTCAAAAGTTCCGGATATAACCTGGAAATAACTCAATACTAAATGTGCGTCCGTTAGCTAACGGATTGTACATTGTAAATTGTACATTAATATTGGGGGTGAAATTGGTTTCGACGGGATTGAAGAGGCTTTGAACTGCGTATCGTGTTCCCCGAAGACACGCTAAAAAATTGGGACAAAAAAATAACTGGCGAATATAATTACGCCCTCGCTGCGTAGGTAAACTACGTAGCCGTTCTTTAAGTTTTCTCGCATAGGAATTTAAAAGAACGTCGTTTATGTGCGATAGCCGAACGGAGCGTCTGTGACCGTAAAGCGAAATTTAAAGCAGACAGACTTAATGTAATCCTTGTTTGTTTGGTAGCGTTAAGTTAAAACAAAAACAAACTATGTACGTAGAAGTTCTTAGTGTCTTAATTTCGGACGCGGGTTCGACTCCCGCCACCTCCACCAACAGAATTAAAATCATGCTGTGTTGGATCTTTTTACTGACTTATGTGCCTAATCAAAATGTGAGCACATAAGTATAAATTTAAAAGAATTACCACTTTTTGTGGACCCTCTAAAGTTCAATCTCAAGCTTCTTCATTTTTCTCCAAAGAGTTGAGGGATTGATATTCAATTCTTTTGCAGCTTCAGCCCGGCTATAATTATTCTTTTTTAAAATTGAAATGATCAATTCTTTTTCTGTCTCTTTAAATCCTTTTTGTACATCGGGATTATTCAATACAAGAGTTTTTTTACCGGGTTCTCTCAATCTTTTTGGAAGACACTCAACCTGGATGATATCTCCGTTACATAAAACGAAACAATGTTCAATAGCATTTTCCAGTTCTCTAATGTTCCCGGGCCAGTTA
>MNYQ01000148.1 GCA_001873185.1 Ignavibacteria bacterium CG2_30_36_16
TCGGTTTTTAATTTCAAGAACAAATCAGCCAGCTTGGATGCAGCTTCAACAAATGGTTCAATGCTTGTTATCTGCGAGCCGATGTGCATATCAATGCCGGTATATTTTATGTTTTTTAATTCCTTTTCTTTTTTGAAAAGACGATATGCTTCATCTGCATTTATGCCGAATTTATTTTCAGCCAAACCAGTTGAGATATATGGATGGGTTTGAGCATTAACATCGGGATTAACCCTTATAGCTACCGGCGCAGTTTTATTTAATGATGCGGCGATTTCGTTGATGAGATAAATTTCCTCTTCAGATTCAGCTTTTATCATCAGCAAATCTTTTTCGATTCCGAGTTTTATCTCGCGCGCAGTTTTGCCAACGCCGGTTAATATTATTTTTTTGGCGCTAACTCCGGCGCTTAATGCCCGATGTAACTCTCCTTCGGAATTAACATCAACGCCGCTTCCCAATTCCGCAAATGTTTTAATAACGTTCAAGTTGAAATTAGATTTTGACGCATAAAATATTGTATGCTTTATTTCCTTAAATGCTGCTGAAAATTCGCGGTATTTATCTTCAAAAAATTTTTTACTGTAAATATAAATAGGCGTGCCAAGTTTTTCCGTAATTTCTCTTACCGGTATTTCTTCACAGTGTAGTTCGCTATTTTTATAGGTAAATATTTCGGATTCAAAAAAATCCATCTACTCCTCAGAATATCAAGAATGTGTTGCTAAAATGTTAGGCAAAGATAATAAAACATGTGCAAATATTTGAATGTTCGTAATTCAACAATGTTATAAAAATTCAACCCGATCATCAAAAAAGTTCGTTTGTTGTGCTGGATGAACTCATACAACTATCAATTATATTTTCTATTCAAAGCAATAATCTTCTTCCGTTAATTCTAATTTACTCATTTGAATTGCCTCTCATTTTAGATAAATTTGTTCCTCATTTTATAAAGATTTGTTTAAAATTATGCGCTATCCTTTTGCTGAAATCGAACCCAAATGGAGAAAGATTTGGGAAGATAAAAAGTTATACAAAACTGATCTATCGAAAATTGATAACAAACTTTACACGCTTGTAATGTTTATTTATCCCAGCGGCGCAAAACTGCATTGCGGGCACTGGTATAACTACGCGCCAACCGATACCTGGGCGCGATATAAAAAGTTAAAAGGCTTCAATGTTTTTGAACCGATGGGTTACGATGCATTCGGGCTTCCAGCAGAAAATTATGCTATTAAAACCGGTATTCATCCCTACGATAGCACGATGAAAAATATTGCAGACATTCGTTCGCAGTTGAAAAATATGGGCTGTATGTATGATTGGGACGCCGAACTGATGACGTGTGTTCCTGAATATTACAAGTGGAACCAGTGGCTCTTTATTCAACTTTATAAAAGAGGATTAGCGTATAGAAAAAATGCGCCGGTAAATTGGTGTACATCGTGCAACACGGTTTTGGCAAATGAGCAAGTCCTCTCTGATGGCAATTGCGAACGGTGCGGCTCGCAGGTAATTCAGAAAAATCTTACGCAATGGTTTTTCAAAATAACGGATTATGCCGAAGAACTTTTACAAGGATTGGAAACTATCAATTGGCCCGAAAAAACAAAATTGATGCAAAGAAATTGGATCGGGAAAAGTGTCGGCGCTGAAATTAATTTTAAAGTTGAAAACAGCGATGAAACGATTTCCGTTTTTACTACTCGTCCCGATACGTTGTTCGGCGTAACGTATGTTGTGCTTGCCCCGGAGCATTCTTTAGTTGATAAACTCGTTACTGCTGAAAACAAAAAAGCGGTTGCCGATTACCGCGATCAAACAAGAAAATTAACCGAGATTGAAAGAACATCAACCATAAAAGAAAAAACCGGTGTTCCCATCGGCGCGTTTGCAATTAATCCGATGAACGGAGAACGCATTCCCATCTGGATTGCCGATTACGCTTTACTCACTTACGGAACGGGCTGTGTTATGGCAGTTCCAGCGCATGATGAAAGAGATTTTGAGTTTGCAACAAAGTTCGCTCTGCCAATCCGTAGAGTAATTTTACAAGATGGAATAAAGGAAAGCGATGAATTGAAAGAAGCTTTCACTGAAACAGGAACAATGGTAAACTCAAACCAGTTTGACGGTTTGCGCTCGGATGAAGGGAAACAAAAAATCATAGCGTACCTCGAAGAAACTGATTTCGGAAAAAGAAAAATAAATTTTCGTTTGCGCGATTGGCTGATTTCCCGCCAAAGATATTGGGGAACGCCGATACCTGTAATTCACTGCGATCATTGTGGTGAAGTTTTAGTAGAAGAAAAAGATTTGCCGGTTGAATTACCATACGATGTTGATTTCAAAAGCCAGGGAGTTTCCCCTCTTGCACGAAATGAAAATTTCATCAATGTTAAATGTCCAAAGTGCGGCGCTGATGCAAAACGCGAAGCCGATACGATGGATACGTTCGTGGATTCTTCCTGGTATTATTTCCGTTATCTTAATCCTCATTTTAGCGAAGATATTTTTGATAAATCAAAAACTGACAATTGGGTGCCTGTTGATATGTACGTTGGGGGTGCAGAACATGCAACCATGCATTTGCTTTATGCAAGGTTCATACATAAATTTCTGCGAGATTTAGGTTACAATAATTCTGACGAACCATTTAAGAATCTCGTCCATCAGGGAACAATTACCAATCAGGGCGCCAAGATGTCAAAATCAAAAGGCAATGTTGTCAATCCGGATGATTTCACAGTAGAATACGGCGCTGATGTTTTCCGTCTTTATTTGATGTTCATGGGTCCTTACGAACTCGGCGGCGACTGGAGCGAGAAAGGAATTGCCGGTACGGAGAGATTTGTTCAACGCGTTTACGATCTTTTTACCAGCCATGAGAATATTGCAAAAGAAATTTCAATTAAAGAAAAATATGATCTGCAATATTTGAGTGACACGGAAAAAATAATTTATAGAAAGATCAATCAAACCATCGCAAAGTATGACGGTGAGTTGAATCATTTCAGATTTAATACTGCAATTGCAAGTTTAATGGAATTGATAAATGAATTGAAAGCGTTGCCAAACTGCGGAAAAGAAATTCAAGTTTACACGTTGGAAAGGCTGGCGATTTTACTTGCCGCTATGGCTCCGCATTTAGCTGAAGAATGTTGGCAAATCATCGGGAAAGAAAAAACGATTTTCGAAAATCCGATTTGGTTTGATGCCGACAAAGATGCTTTAACAGAAGACGTTGCCAACATCGCAGTACAAATAAGCGGAAAACTTCGCGCAACAATTCAGATCCCAATGAACAGCGATGAAGCTGCGGTGAAAGCTGCTGTCTACACCCATGAACGCGTAACAAAATGGATTGAAGGAAAAACTATTGTTAAAGAAATTTTTGTGAAGAATAAAATTTTTAATGTTGTAGTGAAGTAAACGCAATGGGACGCAGATTTTTTAAGATTAGTTATGATTTACACAGATAAGAATGAATACTAATTTTTTATATTCTGAAATCACTGATTTAATTCTCAAGGCGTTTTTTAAAGTTTATAATAAACTTGGTCATGGTTTTCTTGAAAAAGTTTATGAAAACGCTATGATTATTGAACTCAACAGACTTGGTTTAAGATGTGAGAAACAAAAGAAGATTGATGTTTATTATGATGAGTTTTTGATTGGTGAATACTATGCTGATATTTTGGTAAATGAAGTTGTTGTGGTTGAATTAAAAGCTGCTGAAACTCTGGTTCCCGAACACGAAGCTCAACTTGTAAATTATTTAAGAGGAACAGATTTAGAAGTTGGTTTATTATTAAATTTTGGGAAAGGACCACAATTCAAAAGAAAAGTTTTGACTAAAGAATTCAAAAAGAAATAAATATTTTATCTTAAAAAATCATAATGGATCATAAAAAATCTGCGTCCCATTGCGCTTAAAAGAGGAAACAAATGTTAGACATAAAACTAATTCGTGAAAACCCGGAGTTTGTCCGGCAAGGATTACTCAACAAAAACGCCAGAGATGTTGTAGATGAAATTTTAGCTCTCGATGAAGATCGCCGTTCGCTTATCTCAAAGACCGATGATTTGAAAGCAAAACGAAATCAAGCTTCTACACAAATTCCGAAAATGAAAAAAGGCGGAGAGGATACTTCTGCAGTCTTTGCAGAAATGAAAGTAGTCGGGGATCAAATTGCTTTGTTCGATTCAAAACTTCGGGAGATTGAAGAAAAAATCGATACGATTCTTCGGCAAACTCCCAATTTGTCTCATTCAACTGTTCCTATAGGTAAGAGTGCAGAAGACAATGTTGAAACAAAACAATGGCTGCCCGATGGTTTTTCATTTCAAAATGATTTCAAAATTTTAGACCACATCGAACTTGGAAAGAAATTAAAAATTTTAGATTTCGAACGCGGCACAAAAATATCAGGTTCGGGGTTTCCTTTATACATCGGCAAAGGAGCAACATTAGAGCGTGCGTTAATCAACTTTATGCTTGATTATCATTTGCAGCATCACGGCTACACAGAAGTAATGCCGCCTATATTGGTCAATCGCGAATCAATGAAAGGGACGGGACAAATTCCAAAGATGGAAGAAGATATGTACTTTGTTGAGAAAGACGGTTTGTATCCAATTCCCACCGCCGAAGTTCCTATTACAAATATCCATCGGGATGAAATATTGAATGAAAAAGATCTGCCGATAAAATATGTCGGTTATTCACCTTGCTTTAGACGCGAAGCTGGAAGTTATGGAAAAGATTCAAAAGGATTTTTGCGAGTACATCAATTTAACAAAGTTGAAATGGTAAAATTTGTAAAACCGGAAACTTCGTACGATGAATTGGAGTTGTTAGTAAAGGACGCCGAAGATATTCTTCATGCGTTAAACATTCCCTACCGTTTGCTGTTGCTTTGCACCGGTGATTTAAGTTTTTCCGCAGCCAAATGTTACGATATTGAAACGTGGTCGCCTGCCGAACAAAAGTGGCTCGAAGCTTCTTCGTGCAGCAATTTTGAAGATTTTCAGGGACGGCGCGCAAATATTCGATACCGAAATTCTGAAACAAAAAAGCTTGAGTTCGTACACACATTAAATGGTTCCGGTCTTGCCACAAGCCGCTTAATGGTTTCTTTGATGGAAACTTACCAAACAGAAGATGGAAAAATTATTGTGCCGGAAGTACTGCGTAAATATACCGGCTTTGAAATAATTGAATAAAAGATCGAACAGTTTGTATATTTTTCTATTTCCCAAAATATATCACTTGCCTCCCGGTATAATTATTTTATTTTTGCCGGGAGTATTCTTTAAGGCATTTAAGTTGATGTGCCTGCCTATCCCAATTCTGTTTAAGAAATATTATTGAATGAAAAACTTACTAACTTTAAAAACATATTTTGTCCGCTACAAGAAGAAATTGTTTTGGGGCATCTTCTTTATTTTACTTTCTAATGCCGGCACTGTTTATCTTCCTCTGCTTTTAAAAGATTCTATAAATCTGCTTCAGCAGAATGTTGATAGTAAAAAATTAATTGAATTTGCCCTGCTTATCGTGGCAACTTCGCTATTCGCCGGCGTTTTCCGATTTCTAATAAGACAAACGATCATCGTCGTCTCAAGGGAAATTGAATACGATCTGCGGCAGGATTTTTGGTCGCACATACAGCGCCTTCCACTTCGCTATTTTCAGAATAATTCTACCGGAAACATAATGGCACACGCAACTAACGACATTAATGCTGTACGGATGTTTTTAGGTCCAGCCGTTATGTACTCGATAGATACTGGAATAAGGCTTGTTATAGTGATAATCATTATGCTGTCACTAAACTTTAGTTTAACGATTTATTCTTTAATACCCCTCCCTATTTTATCTTTTCTCGTCTATAAAGTAAGTAAACTGATACATGAAAAGTTTACGTTGATCCAAGAAAAATTTTCTGACATCACTACTAAAGCGCAAGAAAATTTTTCGGGCATTCGAGTAGTTAAATCTTATGTTCGTGAAGATAATGAGATTAAAGAATTTGCCAAACTTAACCTGGATTACCTTAAACGCAATATGGGGATGATTAAAATTCAGGCGCTGTTTCAACCCATTTTATTTTTAATAACAGGTTTATCAATAATCATTGTTATTTGGCTTGGCGGAATAAAAGTAATTGACGGCACAATGAACCTCGGCGAAATAACTGCATTCATCGTTTACCTGGGCATTCTCATCTGGCCTATGATTGCATTTGGCTGGGTGATTAATATTATACAACAGGCAGAAGCAAGCATGAAACGCATCAACAAAATTTACAGTGAGCCGCGTGAGGTTGATGACAGCGATGAAACTGATTCTAACATAACAAACTTAAACGGTGAAGTTGAATTCAGAGATGTGTCGTTTCGTTATAGCAAAAAATTACCGGAAGTTTTGTGCAAGATAAATTTAAAAATTCCAGTAGGTTCAACTGTTGCAATAATGGGATATACAGGAAGCGGCAAAACCACAATGACCAATCTAATTCCCCGCCTTTATGATGTTACGGGGGGAGAAATATTAATTGATGGGAAAGCCGTTTCAAAAATTCCGCTAGATGTCCTGCGTAACAATATCGGCTTGGTGCAGCAAGAAGCTTTTTTATTTTCCGATACAATTAAGAATAATATCTCTTACGGATTAAAAACTTTTGATGAAGAAAAAGTGATTGCGGCAGCCAAGATTTCAAACTTCCATAAAGATATTGAAGACTTTCCATCGGGTTATGATACTATTATGGGTGAAAGAGGGATAACGCTTTCCGGCGGACAAAAACAGAGAGCCTCACTTGCCCGCGCCTTAATAATCGATCCGAAAATATTAATACTCGATGATTCGTTTTCGGCGGTTGATACAAATACAGAGGAAGAAATTCTGAAAAATTTAAAAGAATTTATGAGAGGAAGAACAAGCATAATTATAAGCCATAGAGTTTCAACGGTTAAAGATGCTGATAAAATCGTTGTTTTGTCTAATGGAATAATTGCCGAAGAAGGAACCCACGAGCAGCTTGTTTCCAAAGGAGGCATTTATGCTGATTTGCATTTTAAACAATTGCTTGAAAAGGAACTTGAGGAGTTTAATTGATTGTGTATAAGACGAATGAAATTTAT
>MNYQ01000065.1 GCA_001873185.1 Ignavibacteria bacterium CG2_30_36_16
TTAATATTACAAATTTTATTTCTGGTCTCGTATTGATGTCGTCTACTACATTTTCCAAATCAACATCTGCGCCGGGCGATCCGATGTGAATATCGGAAAGCCAGGCATATTTATATTCCTGAGCAAATGATAAGACTGAAATTAATAGAAAGAAGTAAATAGTATTTAAAAACTTTTTCATTTGTTTTCCGTATTTTGATAAAAATATTTTTTAAGATAAAAAGTGTTATTATTAATAGTAAATATTTCAATTTTTTAGATTAATTAGAAGTCAAACCGATGGATAAATTTGTAATATTAAAAAAGAATGAAGATCGAAGGATTAAAGCGGGGCATCAATGGATATTCAGTAACGAAATTTTTGATTCTTCAGGAGATATTGAAAACGGTGAATTAGTAAAAACATTAGACAGCAAACACGCTATACTCGGCTGCGGCTTTTATAATAAAAATTCTTTAATAGCGATAAGATTCTTAGATAGCAAAGTTATTGAAGATTTATCCGTTCTCTTTAAGAGCCGTATTTTATATGCGTATCAATTGCGTAAACAATTGTACCCGGAAAGAAATTCTTTTCGATTATTATTTAGTGAAAGTGATTTTATTCCGGGACTGATTATTGACAAATATAATGATACGTTCGTTCTTCAAGTTCATTCGGCGGGCATTGAAAAAAATCTTAATTTAATAGTTAATATCCTTCAAGAAGAATTTAATGCGCAAAATATTATCACAAAGAACGAGGCTTATTTTAGAACGCTGGAAGGGCTTCCAGTTGACGATACAATTTTGTTAGGCGAGTTAAAGAAGGAGATAATTTTTGACGGCGCAGTTAGTTTTGAAATAAATTTTACTGAGGGGCATAAAACCGGTTTTTATTTCGACCAGAACGACAACCGGTTTTTCATTGAAAAGCTTGTAAAAGAAAAAACGGTGCTTGATGCCTTCTGTAATTCGGGTGGATTCGGGCTGCACGCAGCAAAGGCAGGAGCTGCAAAAGTTGTCTTTGTGGATTCATCATCAACCGAGATTGAATCGGCAAAACATAATTTTAACTTAAATAAATTAGAAACAGAGGCGGAGTTTATAGATGCCGATGTTTTTGATTATTTGGGTGAGTTGATAAATCAAAACAAAAAATTTGATGTTGTTATGATTGACCCGCCGGCATTTGCGAAGAGCAAAAAATCTCTTCCAGCAGCGCAGAAAGGTTACGAGAAACTTAACCGGATGGCATTAAATATTTTGAATGTCGGCGGTTATTTAATTACTTCTTCCTGTTCATATCATCTTTCTTCGGTTGAATTTATTTCAATTATAAATACTGCGGCTGCAAAAAACGGGAAGAAGATTCAGCAGATTTATTTTAACGAGACTTCGCTCGATCATCCGAGGATACCTGCAATGCCGGAAACTTCTTACCTTAAATTTGCAGTATATAGATTAATCAATTAGAAGTTTTTGAAAAACATCTATCCAGCCGATAATTGATTATTTGGTAAAAAGATTTTAACTTCGCCCCCGAAAGATTAACCAACAAATTTATTTTCAAATAATATGAGGAGTTTTATGATTAGATATTTAGTTGCTGTACTGTTTTTATTTGTTTCATTCATGGCTGTCTGTCAGGATCAACCGGAGGCAGATATGATGAAAGCCTGGCAGGAATACATGACCCCGGGTGAAATGCATCAGATGCTTTCCAACATGGTGGGCGAATGGAATTCAGAGATAACGATGTGGATGGACCCTTCACAGGAACCTACTAAATCTACCGGAACTTCTGAAATTAAAGCTATATTCGATGGCAGATATTTTCAGGCGGAACACAAATCAACAATGATGAATATGCCGATGACCGGATACGAGTTAAGCGGCTATGACAACGCGAAGAAAAAATTCTTTTCAACCTGGATTGATAATTTTGGAACTGGCATAATGTATCTTGAAGGAAGTTATGACTCAGATTCAAAAACAATTACATATAAAGGGGTTTCAACCGATCCGTTAGGGAATGATGTTAAAGTTCGTGAAACAGTGAATTATATTGACAAAGATAATGTCTACTTCGAAATGTTCATGGAACAAAGCGGACAAGAATTTAAGTCCATGGAAATAAAATTTAAGCGAAAGTTATAATCGCATCTGGAAATTAATAATGAAGCGGCAAAAAATTCCGAACTTTTGGATTTGGCTTTTCACATTTAATAAATTTTACAATACATATTTTTTAAGCCAAAGCCGCTTCATTTTAATCTCTTTTCTGAACAAATCCACCGGAAAGTCAATCGAAGTTTTGTGATTCCCATATCCAGGATTGAATAATTCTGATTGTGTTCGTTTAATACTTCATTAATGAGCGATAAAAAAATAATCTAACCTTAACTTGACTAACCATTTTAGTTTTGCAATTTTATAGTAAATTAATACGAGTATAATTTTAATTTATGAGTTACTTTCATGAACTGTCACTCATATTTTTCTTTAAAAAAATTAATTCTATGACATCAAAAAAAGCATGGATTGTTGCCGCCGATATGGGTTTCGGACATCAGAGAGCGGTTTATCCTCTGAAAGATTTCGCGGAAGAAAAAATAATTTCGGTCGGTTCGATGGAAGCTGCTTCGAAGGCGGAAAAAAAATTATGGAAACGAACACTCGGCACATATGAATTTTTATCGAGGGTAAAGAGTATTCCTGTGATCGGCAATCCCATTTTCGGTATGCTTGACGCTTTTCTTCACATACCATCATTCTATCCGATTAGAAATTTATCACATACAACTTTCCAGGTTAATCTGTTAGAATCAAGTATCAGAAAAGGATTGTGTGCAGGGATGCTTGAAAAAGTGAGGACAAAAGAACTTCCGATAATCACTTCCTTTTTTGCTTCGGCGATCGCTGCCGATATGAATTTGCTTCACAAAATCTATTGCATTATTTGCGATGCTGATTTGAACCGTGTGTGGGTTGCTAAAAATCCTTACGAAAGCCGTATTGAATATTTAGCGCCATGCGGCAAAGTTGTTCAGAGATTGAAAAGTTACGGGGTAGCTGATGAAAGAATTCATCTTACAGGATTTCCGCTTCCAATCGAATTATTGGGGGATAAAAATCTCGCGACATTAAAAAAGGATTTAGCTCAGCGGTTATTTTATCTTGATCCGGCAGGTAAATTTTTTGCAAGACATGGTGAAAATGTAAGGCATTTCCTTGGCGAGGGAAACTGTAAGTTTAGAAGAGAAAGAAAACTTACGATAACCTATGCAGTAGGCGGCGCCGGCGCTCAAAAAGAAATTGGCGGAAAAATTGCAAAAAGTTTAAAACAAAATCTTCAGGCAAATGAAATAAAACTTAACCTCGTTGCCGGAACAAAAGAACTTGTGCGTGATTATTTTCTTGAAATAAAAGAAAAGATTAATGGAAATATTGAAGTTGTTTATTCAAATAATATCGATGAATATTTTGATGCTTTTAATAAAGTACTGAAAGAGACGGATATCCTGTGGACGAAACCGGGGGAACTTTCCTTTTATACTGCGCTTGGACTTCCTATTGTTATTACAAACGCAATTGGTTCGCAAGAAAAGTTTAATCAAAAATGGTTGTATGAAATACAGGCAGGTATCAAACAGGAGAATCCCGATTATACAGCGCAATGGCTTTTTGATTATTTGAAGCGTGGACGTTTTGCCGATGCAGCATGGAGCGGATTTTTGAAAGCAAGAAAACTCGGCACATTCAAAATTATTGAACTAGTCGAAACCGGAAAAATTGAAAGAGAAACTTCACCTGTACTAAGATGAGTGAAAAAAAAGAGAAATATATTTTCTTCTATTTAAAAACCGGAGGCGGGCATTTAGCTCCGGCAAAAGCTATCGCCGATAAAATCAAAAAAAATTATCCGACAATCGAGCCGTTACTTATTGACGGTTTCGCCGAATCACCGGGTTTCGTCCGATACATTGTGGAAGACGGTTATCGCAAACTTCAGGCGAATGCTAAATGGGTGTACGAGTTTTTATATTTAGTTAGTAAAACACGACTGACAGCAGAGTTAAATACTTTCTATCTTTTTTTCTTCACAAGAAAATTTATCGAGCGAACAATTCTAAACGAAAAACCGGCAAAAATTATTATTCTGCATTTCTTTCTAATCAAACCGGTTTACAATGTAATTCGAAAACACAAATTAAGTATACCTGTTACTACTCTTGTAACCGATCCCTTCACAGCTCACCCGATGTGGTTTCTTCAGCGAAAGCAAAATCTTGTTTTATTTAGTGAACGATTGAGAGAAAAAGTTAGGCGTAATTTCCCTGAAGAAAAACTAAATGTGTTTCCTTTCGTATTGAATGAAAAATATTCTCATCCTTTACTTGAAGAAAAAATTTTAAGTCTAAAAAAAGAATTCGGGATTGAAGGGAAAAAAGTTATTTTGATTTTAGGCGGGGGAGACGGCATTCCCAAAGGAGCCATGATTATTAAAGAAATTGTAGAAGCAAATTTGGATGCTCACCTAATCGTTGTGTGCGGAAAGAATAAAAGATTAGAAAAACAAGCCGAAGCAATAAATAAAAAATATAACGCGTCGCTTAAAATTTATGGATATATTGAATTTGTTTATGAACTGATAAACATTTCAGATATTGTTATTTCGAAATGCGGCGCTTCTACTATGATGGAAATATTACTTCTCCAAAAAGTGCCGATAATCAACAGTTATATTTGGGAGCAGGAGAAAGGGAATATTGATTTTATAATAGACAATCACCTTGGAATTTATGAACCGTCTGTTTACAAACTTGGAGCATTACTTTCGCGTTTGATTGATGATGAGAGATTTTATAATTCATATAAACAAAAAATTGCCGAATCAAATTTCAAGAATGGACTTGATGAAGTAACCGAATATTTAATTAAACTTTAAAATTATTTTTTGATTTTCTGTTTATTTTTGTCTTGATATTCTGGATAGTGAAATAAAAATTTTTATCTTTGAACATCAGTTAATATACTTTTGCGGTTTGGCAGAAGTTATTTATTTATTCAAGTTGAGTTATTTGGTTATTCAATTATTTAAACATTAAGAGGAATGTATGGCTCAAAACCCCGCGCAAACTTCAAGCGGAATTAAATCATTTCCGCGCAATTACTGGACAGTTATCGTAATGGAGTTTTTTGAAAGAGGCTCCTATTATGGTGTAATGTCAATCCTTTCTGTTTATCTTGTTTTATCCACAAATGAAGGAGGTCTCGGCTTTTCGAAAGAAAGCGTAGGCGTTATAAAAAGTACAATCCAGCCAATCCTTTACATCCTCCCGATATTTGCAGGCGCTTTTGCCGATAGATTTGGCTACCGTATTACTTTAATGTTTGCTTTTACGGTAATGAGTATTGGTTATTTCCTTACGAGTATGGCAACATCTTACGTGCTGGTTTTTTTGAGCCTTATATTTATGGTAATTGGAGCGGGAACTTTTAAACCAATTATATCCGGGACTATTGCCCGCACAACAGACGAATCAAATTCAACTCTTGGCTTCGGAATATTTTATTGGACGATCAACCTCGGAGCGTTTTTATTTCCGTTAATACTTGTCCCTTTTCTAAAAGATATTTCCTGGTCGTATATATTTGTTATGGCTGCTATAGGCACGGGCTGGCTTCTCATTCTAAATATTTTTGTTTACAAAGAACCACAACGTCCTGCAAGCGCTAAAAAAGTATTTGATGTGCTGAAAGGCGCTGTGATGGTGCTCGGTGATTTTCGCTTTATTATTATGATCGTTATCTACTCCGGCTTTTGGATACTTTATTTTCAGATGTTCGATACCGTACTCTGGTATTTAACCGATTATGTGGATATGACCCCGATGAATAATTTTGTAAATGGATTTCTCGGATTGTTCCTCTCTAATCCTTCATGGAAATTTGAAGCTGAACATGTTACTGTTATTAATGCCGGTACAATCATCGTGCTTCAAATTTTTATAAGCAACATTGTTAAAAAGACAAAGGCTTTACCCACGATGATTACCGGTATTGCAATCGGCACATTGGGAATGGCAATACTTGCAATCTCTAACCACGCCTGGATTTTTATGGCAGGTATAATCATTTTCTCTATCGGCGAAATGACTGCGCATCCTAAATTTATAAGTTATGTGGGATTAATTGCACCGGAAGATAAAAAAGCTTTGTACCTCGGCTATTCATTTTTATACGGATTTTTCGGCAGCCTTATAGGTCCGCTGCTTGGTGCAAATTTGTACGTTCACTTTGTAGATAAACTGCATCAGCCCGGCACACTGTGGTTGATCTTTAGTTTAATCGGAGTTGTAACAATTATCGGGTTGCTGTTATTCAATAAGTTTTTAGCAATCAAACCAAGGACAAGCTCTTAATCGACAAAATATTTTCAAAGCGGCTGCTTACAATAATTTCAATCCGCATTTTTACTTTAAACAAAACTATAAATAAGAGATACATAAGACCCGGTACGCCGGGTTTTTATTTTGGGAAATATTAATGAGTCTACTATAAAAAGGTTCTATTGAATAATGTCATTGCGATCCCGCATTGCGGGAGAAGCAATCTACCGAATTTAGCGCAAAATCAAAAGATTGCTTCGTCACTCCGTTCCTCGCAATGACGGGAAATACCTTTTTAGACCAGACTCATTACTCACACTCCGAATTGTCTAAAATGATGATCGAGATGAGTATAAGCTAATCTGCCCCACTGCCAGTGATCCATTTTCCCAAAAGCCGGATGTACGAAAAACTTTTTAGTTTCAAAACTTTTATCAAAATTATCAATTAAAGCAATTAGCAACTTTTTATCATTTTCAAAATTAGTGGGGGCACTTCCGCCAGCTCCTTGTTTTAATTCCTTTACGGTTTTTACTTTCCCTTTGGGTGCTTTCAGAATCGTTAAAATCAACCATTTTAAAAGTGTCGTTGTTAACAAGCTGCCAGAAAAAACAGAATGCTTTTCTCCATTTGCTAAACGTAGTTGATCAGCACAGTGACAGAGCATCTGGTTTGAATTCATTTTACCCCATTGTCCCGGTGAGTTATCTTTTAACTTTTCGAGCCTTGAAATGAT
>MNYQ01000201.1 GCA_001873185.1 Ignavibacteria bacterium CG2_30_36_16
TAACTAACCCTTCGGTTAATCCGTTGGCTAACGGACTCCACCATTGAGCTATCGCGGAATATTATTTTTTTTTATTTCAAAACATTCCGGAATCCAAAATTGTTCTTATACTTTCCCTGTTACAATCTGGGGGTTTTATCCCGAAAGGTCTCAAAATTGAGTTGCTAACTTAGTTACATTAAGTAAATTTGTCAAGTGCATTTAGCGCAAATTTTTTTAAAAGTGGCGGCTGTAATTAGAAAATAACAGAGCAAATATTAACTTAAGCGAAGGATAAATTTTAGTTTTGGCAAATCAAATCATAATAAGAATAATTGGTTTTTTTGCGGTAAAATTTAGGCGTGCTGTTCTTTTATGGAAAGTTTGTTTAAATGCCTTTTGGTTTCCTTCGTTTGTGTCTGCAATTAAAGCTTGTAGCTGAATATATTTAATCATATTTTATTTTATCCAACGAAGAAAATTAATTTTTAACAACAGTTAGCAGTAAATTTATTATAGGTTAGATGAAAATTTTTCCACCACTTTTTTTTCTGTTTCTCTTTCTCGTTTTATCCGTGGGAATCGTAAGCGGACAGGATAATTTTGTTGATTTCAATAAAAAGGATTACGGTTTCATCTACAGAATTATAGGCGAAGAAGAGGGTTTGCCTTCTGCGTCAATTAAAGATGTGGTTTATGACAATGAAGGATTTTTTTGGTTTGCAACAAATAAGGGTTTGATAAAATATGACGGATTACAAACTCAAGTATTTGATAAAGAAACTATTGCCGAATTTTCTTCTAATAGCATTAATAACTTAGAATTAGATAAATACGGTAATTTGTGGTTTGGCAATACACTTGACCAATTATTCGTAAGAAAAGGGGATGAATTTAAACGAATAAAAAGTAACGTAAATAATAATGCTGCGGTAATAATCTCTTTGCTGGCTGATAGTGATGGGAATATCTGGATAGGAACTTTGAAGCATGGATTGTACAAATATGCCAATGAAAAAATGCAGCTCATAAAAACTTCAACCGGTCAATCGACACAAAATATTCTCTCGATTAAAGAATTGACGCTCGAAGAAAAGACTATTTTAGTGGGAACTTCTCGTGGACTATTTAAAGTTGTAAATGATAAATTAGAAGCATACATCATTCCTTCACTTCCTTCGGAATGGATAAAAAGTATCTACATGGATGACAGCAATAGTCTGTGGATAGGAACTAACAAAGGCGTTGCGCTTTATGATGGGGATAAAAGGATTAAAGAAGATTTGTTTGCCGATTTAAGAAATGTATTAATTTTTAGTTTTGACGAAGATTCGGATAACAATATCTGGATAACAACTTATAATAGAGGAATATTTATTTTTAGCAAAAAGCGCCAAAAACTTTTCCCGCTAAATGAAAAAAACGGTTTGTCCGATAATCAAATTTTATCTCTAAAATTTATAAACGATGCGGCATTAATCGGAACAAGAAGCGGTGGCTTGAACATCCTGCGTCCCGCGATACTTGAGTGTATGTCATCTAAGGATGGTTTAGCGGATGAATATGTAAATTCGATTTATGAAGATTCGCCTAATTATTTTCTTGTCGGAACGATTAACGGGATTTACAATATTTCAATTGCCAATTCTTTAAATCATGTTCACAAACTTCCAATGCTGGTCAATGATCATATCTATTTTATTGTGCGTGATAAAAAATCAAAACTGCTGATAGGAACGCGAACTTCCGGGTTGCATGTTTTTAGCGGTAAAGAACATAGTGTCTTTAACGCGGAAAATAAACTCCGTGTAAATTTTGTAAGAAGCATTTACGTTGATGACGAAAATAATTATTGGATAGGCACTAACGGCGCCGGAGTATGCATCATAGACAATGCAAGTACGACCTATATAGATACAAAAAGCGGACTAAGCAATGATCTTGTTTCTTTTATTCATGAGGCTGTAAATGGAGACATTTTAGTCGGCACATCCGGCGGAGGACTAAATGTTATCCGCAATAAAAAAGTTATTAAGGTATTCAATACTTCAAACGGACTGAGCAGCAATATCATTTCTTCAATTTATGAAGAGAGTGACGGAACTATTTGGCTGACTGCGCTGGAAGGCGGAATAATAAGAATAAAAAATTCACGGGTTGATAATTTAAAACTAGAGGATGGGCTCCACTCAAATATAATTTTTAATATAATCCCGGACAGTTCTGGAAATTTTTGGTTCCCAACTCAAAACGGAATATTTACACTTTCAAAAAAGAATATAGAACTATTTCTTAACGGGAAAAACAAATTTTTGAATAGCCTGGTTTATGGAGTTTCTGACGGAATGCTGACAGAAAACTGTGTCGGAGCTACAAAACAAAGCTCGGTTCTAAGTTCTTCGGGTAAAATTCTCGTTTCAACACTTAAGGGCGTAGTAGTAATTGATCCCGCTAAAAAAAGTAACCGTAAAGAAAAAATAAAAGTTTATTTGAAGGATATTGTTGTGAATGATTTACTTCACCACAATATGTTGGAAGAGATTGGTCCGGGAGTTAATAGACTTGAAATCAACTATTCAGCTAAGACATTAATCGAACCGAAATTTGTTTACTTCTATTATAAGCTTTATCCAATTGATAAGAATTTTAACCACAGAACCTTGAGTGAGCAAATAGTATTTACTCACTTACCACCGGGCGATTATACTTTTGAGCTGATTGCAACTAAGAGCACGGAAAAATATACGGCGGATACACTAAAATATTCTTTTACAATTACACCCTATTTTCACGAAACTAATCTGTTCAGAATTCTGGTTGTTCTTTTCTTGCTTCTTTTTTTTACGGCTGTCATAATAATATTGGTTCGAAGATCATACACAAAAAAAATTAAAAAACTTGAAGCTACTCATGAACTCGAAAAAGAAAGAATGAGAATTTCAAAAGATATGCATGATGAACTTGGCGCAATAGTTACAAAAATTTCACTGCTAAGTGAGGTAAGCAAACAGAACACAAATAATTCCGACTTACTAAATAAATACTTAACTGAAATATCAGAAACCGGTACTGAACTTGCATCGGCTATGGATGAAATTGTTTGGGCTGTTAATCCAAAGAATGATAGATTAGACAAACTTATTTTTTATATCGTGCAATTTTGCGAAAATATTATTTCTCTGACCGATATAAATTTTTCTGTTACAGTTCCCGATGAAATAGAGGAAGTTCCATTAAATGCAGAATTTAGACACGGTGTGTTCTTAATTGTTAAAGAAGCGATGAATAACATAATAAAGCACTCAAAAGCCCAAAATGTTGTCCTTCGCATATTTGTGATTGAAGAACATTTGCAGATTCAAATTTCAGATGACGGTATTGGATTTAAAATAAATAGTGTCAGTCAATTCAGTAATGGTTTGAAGAATATGCAGCATAGAGCAAAACAATGCGGTGGAAAGATTGATTACGCCTCGACGCCAAACACCGGAACGCGAGTTGAAATAGAACTTGCATTGTCGGGTAACACTAATGTGTGATTTAAGTTAAGCAATTAATGAATAATTTTATTCAAATATTTGGATTATATATGAATGAATTGGAATCAATAGTATCAGTTGCCATAGTTGAAGATCACGAAGAAATAAGTTCTTCTTTAGAATTATTAATTAACAATTCCAGGAACTTTAACTGTGTAGGCACTTTCCCGGATTTGAAAACCTCATTAGGCAAGTTGAAAGAAATTTACCCGGATATTGTTCTTACAGATATTAACCTTCCGGACGGCACCGGAATAGATTTGGTGAGAAAACTAAAACCGGAAATGTCGTTAACCGAGTTTGTCATCCTTACAATGTATGATGATAATGAATTAGTGTTCGAAGCTCTAAAAGCGGGAGCTACAGGTTACTTACTTAAACGAACTCCGCCTTCAAAAATTATTGATGCTCTAATTGAAGTATCACAAGGCGGCTCCCCTATGTCGCTGGAGATTGCGCGAAAAGTTGTAAATAACTTCAAGATACCTTCTCCTTCCCAAACTGTTCAAGAGCAGTTAACCGAAAGAGAATGGGAAATTTTGGGATATCTTTCCAAAGGATTGCGATATAAAGAAATTGCAATTGAACTTGGCATTGGTATAGAAACAGTTCGTTCTCATCTCCGAAAAGTTTATGAAAAACTGCAGGTTAGGAGCGCTACAGAAGCCGTGCTCAAGTATCTTAATAAAAAAACAATTTAATCCGCTTCTATTTCTAAAAGCTCTCACTCTTTTTAATATAAAATCTGGATCACAAAGTGATTCAAATCAATTCAACCCGCTCTTAACACTTTCGTGTTATTGATACGACTTTAATCCACTGTTATTTTTCGGTTAGCTTTTAATCAACCAAAGGAATACCAAGATGAAAAACTTTCGAATCGTTTTTGTACTAATGCTCTTACTTTCAACAACAGAAATTTATTCTCAGTTGTCTGCCCCCGATCCCGAGGCGGTATACGGAGGAAGAATTAATGCCTTCTCTATAATTCAAACGTCGGGGAGTACTTCTCAAATATTTATCTCTACCGAAAGTGCAAATTCAATTTTTTATGCTGATGTTACAACAAGCGGCTCACCGGTATTTTCAGCATTTTCCGTTATGCCCGGCGTTGGCGCAGATGATGGTTACGGAAGCGGAATACGAACTATGGCGGCAGATGCTAATTCGGGTTTTTTGTTTTTTATAAACAACAACAATCTTTACAGCACACATTATTCATCTTCTACTGTAAATACAATTTATTCGGGTGGAGTTTCCGGAATGACTGTTTACGGCGGTTATTTGTTTTTTACTGAGGCAGACCATTTAAGATGGGGATCAATAAATTCAACGACCGGCGCATTCACAGAAGATGTGAACTCACCTTTAACAATGCCTTCTGCTTTAGGTACGGCACAGTTGGTAGTAAATCCATCAAACTTAAAGTTGTATTTAACTGATACTGGCGTCTCACCGATGACTCTTTACAAATCTTCATCCGATTATAATGCGCTTAATGGAACTACTACTTTCGGAACACTTTCTACAGGATCGCTTGTGGGTGCAATTGTTTGGAATGGGTTCGGATGCGGTTTGGATGGGACTATAATGTACAACGGCGACACCGGTGGCGAAAAAAAAGTTGCCCATTCTATAGATGACGGCTCATCGTGGACAACTACTTCCACAGGCATATCCGGAGTTAGCGGACCTAATTTTGCTTTTCAAACAAGCGGTTCGGATTATATCGTTTATTTTGCAAAATGTTATGCGACTTTTAACACTTCAACAAAAGCTTTCGGAAGTTGGGCAGAGTTTGGCAATACGGGTATGGAAACTCATCCAAACGATGGTGTAGTTGCCGCCGATCCTACTAATACATCAATTGTTTATTTGACAACCGATCAAGGCATTGGAGCATCAATAAACGGAGGTGCAACTATTTTTGAAATTGATGATGGTATGGAAGCTGTTCAAGTTAAGGACTTCGACATGAACTCAGGTAAATCGGATGCTTGGCTTGCTGCAAAATCTGGGATTCGATATGTGTCCGGTTATGGCTCAACTCCAATATGGTCAACAGCAATTTTTCCAAATGGAGACGGCTCACCTTACTATTCCGCTGAGATGGTAAAGAACAATCCTTACTCGGCTTTTGTTGGTAATTTGCGTGTATATAAAACACAAAACAAAGGCAATACATGGACACAAGTATTCACCGCAGAAAGTGCTCCTTATAACTATCCCGGTGTCGGTTCGCGGGTTGAAGCGATTGAAGTTTTTTCTGGCGACACGAATTTAGTCGTTTGCGGTTACACAATTGCTGAGCCATCGGACAGCGATTCATTGCAGGGAGGATTTTTCTATTCAACTGATGGCGGTTCATCCTGGAATCAGCAATTACTCAAAGCTTCCTCCGGCGTTTATGATGCTGATGTAAATGATATAATCTTAACAACCGAAGGCGGAAGTCCTGTGGCATACATTGGCGTTACTTATGATCTTTCCATAGCTATTTCTACAAGAGCGCGGAGCGTTTATAGAGCAGAATGGAACGGCAGCAGTTGGAGCGTGAGAAATGATTTTGATGGTTCATACACAAGCACCGGCTCGCCGATAACCGCTACAATTATAGATATGCACGTCACCCAAACCGGTGATACTTTATTAGCCTGCGGCACTGACGCAGGGACTAATCACCCGATCCTTTATTACAAAATTTTAAGCGGTGCAAATTTATGGACGCCATTTACAACAACCGGGTTTCCTTCATCAGCCGGTAGAGCAGGCAAAGCTGTTTCATTTGGCAATGATACTGTTTACTGTGCTGTGGATAATGAAATTTACATGATGCATTTCAGCGGAACTTCGTGGACTACCGGATACACATACCCTGTCGGCACAGAAATAAACGTGCTCTATTTTGATGATCTGCTAGTCGGAACCGGAACCGGAATTTACGGACAGAAAAATGACGCTAATTTACCCGTTGAAATGATTTCCTTCACATCAAGTATTTTAGACGATAATGTTATTCTTAATTGGGCGACTGCAACCGAAATAAATAATTACGGATTTGAAATACAGCGGTCAGCGTATAGCGATCAGCGTACAGCTGACTGGGAGAAGATTGGATTTGTTAAAGGAAGCGGCAACAGCATGCGTACAAATCAGTATACATTTGTTGACAAGCCTAAAGAGAGGGAATCAGTTAAGTATCGTTTAAAGCAAATTGATAACGATGGGAGTTTTAAATACTCCAATACCGTTGAAGTAAGTTTTAATTTGCCTGTAGAATTTAAGCTCGAACAAAATTATCCCAATCCATTTAACCCGGCAACAAAAATTCGTTACAGCATTCCCCTCGTAGAGACGCAGAGCAGTGAGGCTGCACAGAATGTATTATTAAAAGTTTACGATGTGCTCGGCAATGAAGTTGCAACGTTAGTGAATGAAAAAAAACCTGCCGGAGTTTATGAAACTAATTTTGACGCTTCAAAACTTTCGTCGGGAATTTATCTTTACAAGATTCAAGCCGGCAGCTTTGTGCAAACAAGGAAGATGATGCTTTTAAAGTAAGAATGTACAATGAATAATGAATAATGAATAATGAATAATTC
>MNYQ01000098.1 GCA_001873185.1 Ignavibacteria bacterium CG2_30_36_16
ACTAATTGGAGTAACTCCTTAGTGAGTAACGGAACGCCGGGTTTTAGAAATTCAATTTCGCCTTTTCAGTTCGATCTTTCCGTTTGGAAAATATATTTTGATCCCGCTTTGCCGCAGCAGGGTGATAATCTAATTATCTATGCTAATGTAAAAAATATAGGAAGCGAATCAGCTTCAAATTATTCTATCATTTTTTATAATGACATCAATTTCGATTCGATGGGTGCGGCTTCTGAAATAATCAGCAGCGATAATTATTTCAATCTCGCCCCGGATGATTCGTTAATTATTCAAGCTTCAATAAATAACGTCGTTCAGGGTAATTATAATTTCATCGTCAAGTTAATCTATCCCGAAGATGAAAATCAGGCAAATAATATAAAATATGGTTTGATTTCCATCTCTCCGCCGCCGGTTGAATTTAATGCGATTGTCTTAAATGAAATTATGTACGCTCCAACCGCCGGGCAGCCGGAGTGGATTGAATTATACAACAGAGGGATCAGTCAAATCAATTTAAAGAATTTCAAACTTGCCGATAACAGCACAACTGTGACGGTAACGTCAGCTGATAAATTCATTTCCCCCGGTGAGTATGTTATTTTAAGCCGCGATTCTTCAATACGAAATTTTTATAATTTATCGTGCGAACTTATTACTTTTAACCTGCCGTCATTAAACAATTCGGGAGACGCAGTAGTGTTAAAGGATGCTTTGGGCAATATTGTTGACAGTCTTACTTACTTCACAAACTGGGGCGGCAGCGGTGTTTCTTTAGAAAGAATTTCGGTTGATGAATCGTCTACATCAAGCACAAATTGGGGAAGCTGCATCTCCCCCAACAAAGCAACGCCGTGCGGGAAAAATTCAATTACGCAAAAAGATTATGACCTTTTACTTGCAGAATTTATTCCGATACGAAAATATGTGACGACAGGCTCGGATGCGCAATTTAATATCAAAGTAAAAAACAGAGGCAAACAAACCGCTTTAAATTTTAATATTAATTTATACAAAGATGTTAATTTTGATTCCATCCCGCAATCAAGCGAATTAATTGATTTTCTTAATATCAATTCTCTTTTTTCAAATGACAGCATTTCAACTATTTTTAATACATCTTCCTTAACTGCCGGAGCGCACTATTTTATAGGGCACATAACTTTTAGTAATGACGAAGACACGACAAATAATATTGCGTTTGCTAAATTAATAGCAGTTAGTATAAATGAAGTACGGGAGGACATAATTATCAATGAAATTATGTACGCGCCTGCAAGCGGCGAACCGGAGTGGATTGAATTATATAATAGAAGCAGTAAAACAATAGACTTAAAAAATTATTCTATTGCAGATAACAGCGATACTGTAAAAGTTGCATTCTCAAGTATAGAACTGTTTCCTAATGAATACTTAGTAATAGCTGACGACAGCACCATTAGTAATTATTATCAGTTGCCAGGGAAAAATATAATTAAGAATTTCCCGGCGTTAAATAATTCGGGGGATAAGTTAATTGTACTCGACTCACTTTTCCGCATAATCGATTCTACACGGTATTACACATCGTGGGGCGGAACTAATGGGAAATCACTTGAGAAAATTCTAATTGGCGGTTCATCGATAGATTCGACGAACTGGAAATCAACAAAACGAAAAACCGGCGGCACCCCGGGCGCTGTTAATTCTGTATCGCCGAAAGATTACGATGTTGAGGCGGTAAAAATTCTATTTAATCCTCGTCTGCCTGTGTATGGAGATGATGTTGAAATAGGTGCGCTTGTTAGAAACATCGGCACGCAAACTTCCGATGTAAGTTTGAAATTGTATTCGGATACAAACCTTGATTCAATTCCTGATGTGCTATTAGAATCCATACCAAACAATATTTTGCAAGCAGGCGATTCGTCAATTATCTTTTTCGTTTCAAAAATTGTAGATATTCAGTCTTCTCACGGCTTTTACATTTTTGCCTCATCTCTGCAGGACGAGGACACAACGAATAATTACATAACTGCTGTTGTGGTTCCGGGCAGCGGTCATAATTCAATTGTTATAAATGAAATCATGTACAAACCCGCCGGCGAGCCGGAATGGATTGAGTTTTATAATCATACTGATAAGGAAATAAATTTGAAGAATTGGAGAATTAAAGATGCATCTTCATCTTCCGGCGCAGTGATTAAAACTGACGAAATTATTCTGCCGAAAACATTTTTTGTCATTGCCCGCGATTCATCAATATATTCGGCACATCGCTTAGTGCCATCTAAAACTATATTCCTAAATCTACCAGCGCTTAATAATGATAATGACGCTGTAATTTTTATAGATGACAGGGGCGCGGCAATAGACTCGATTTATTACTACGATGAGTGGAGTGATATAAACAATTCATCTCTCGAAAGGCAATCATTTGAAGTTTCGTCTCTGCTTTCTTCCAACTGGGGTTCTTCTCTTGATTTAGAAAACAGCACTCCGGGCAGAATAAACAGTATTACTATAAAAAATAAAGACGTTGCTTGTACGGCTATTTCCACAACTCCTCTATATCCTGCGCCCGGTGACGATGTTACGATTAATTTAAAAATTAAAAATTTAGGAATTACTAACGCCGATTTATTCAGTGTAATTTTTCTTTTAGATGAAGATAAAAACGGAACTTTTGAAAAAACAATTGAAATTAAAGACAACTTAAGTTTATTAAAAAATGATTCTCTTATAATAACGACAACTTCAAAATTAAAAATAATTAATGAGTTGACCTGTGCGGCTTTGATTGTATACGAGGGGGATGACGATACGTTAAATAATTTTGCGCAAAAAATTATTACGGCAGGATATAAGCCTGAAACAGTGTTGATTTCCGAATTAATTTATAATCCGAAGACTGGTTTTCCTGAATGGGTTGAGTTTATTAATGTCAGCAGTGACAGTATCGAATTAAACAACTGGATGATCAGTGATGTTTTACCATCTCCTAAGAAAGATTTTATAATTAAAAATCCGCTGGCAGTTAAACCGAATGAATATTTTATAGTCACCCCGGATTCATCATTTATAAACTTATACCCCGCAGTTAAGTGTAAAATATTCATTTCAAATTTTGGTGCGCTCGGCAACTCATCCGACGGAATTTGCATATACGATTTTAGAGGAGCGGTGATTGACAGCTTAAAATACTCTTCAAAATGGGGCGGAGAAAAAGGATTTTCTCTTGAGCGTATTTCCTTCACCAACCCTTCAAACGATAGCAGTAATTGGATGACGTCTTTGAATATAAATGGCTCGACTCCTGGTTTCCAAAACTCATCCTTTAATTCGGCGTCGTACAAGAAAAATGATGCGGTAATTAATGAAATTATGTTTGATCCAGATATTGACAATTGCGAATACATAGAACTGTATAACTCTGGAAGCGACACAATAAATTTGGGCGGCTGGAAAATTTATACGAATGATGATATTTATAAAATAACATCGGTTCCATTTATGCTTCCGCCTAAGAAATATTTTGTTTTTGCAGCCGACTCAATAATTATCGGCAAATATAAACTTCAATCTGCTCTAAATTCAATCGCTGGTATTTCCGATTTCGGTTTGTCCGCAGCCGGCGAAGTTATAATAGTCAAAGATATTTTTTCCAATGTAATTGATTCGATTTATTATTCAGATAAGTGGCACAACAAAAATTTTCTCGTTACAAAAAACCGTTCGCTTGAAAGAATTGCGATCGAAGTAAACTCAAACAATCCTTCTAACTGGAGTTCTTGTGTAAGCGACATCGGCGGAACACCGGGCAATGAAAACAGCATATTTGCAGCATCAGTAAGCGCATCTTCCGGCATATTAGTTTCACCAAATCCTTTCTCGCCGGACAATGACGGTTTTGAAGACCACACTATAATTAATTATTCACTCAATCAAATTGTTTCGCAAGTACGGCTGAAAGTTTTTGACAGTAAAGGAAGAATTGTAAGAACATTGCTTAATAATTATACTTCGGGCTCAAAAGGCAGTTTAATTTTCGACGGCAGAGATGACGAAGGGAACGCTCTTCGTATGGGGATTTATATAATCTTTATGGAAGCTTTAAATGAAACGAATGGAGTAGTTCAGACTTTAAAAACTACTGTTGTTATTGCTAGAAAATTAAACTAATGTTCTAAAAATATAAACTGCTTAATTGGACTTCTCATTTTAATTTTTTGCCGGGAAAATAAACAAATCAAGATTTGTGTACAGCCGGGATTTATTTTATAATAATTTATTAATTTATCATCGCACTTATAAATATTTTTAAAGAATGAACACAATAGAAATAATCAAAAAAAAACGCGACCATAAAACTTTAACAAATGAAGAAATTATTGAGCTGATAGGATGGTATACTGGTGGAATGATTCCCGATTATCAATTCACCGCGTTCCTTATGGCAGCATATATCCAAGGGATGAATAAAGAAGAAACAGCAGCCATGACGAGAGCTATGTTGTTCAGCGGGCAGGTTATCGATCTATCAATGCTAAATGGAGCTAAAGTAGATAAACATTCCACAGGCGGTGTCGGTGATAAAACATCTTTAATCATTGCTCCTATTGTTGCTGCCGCGGGTGTTTATGTTCCTATGATTTCAGGACGCGGACTCGGACACACAGGAGGAACATTAGACAAACTTGAAGCAATTCCCGGATTTAGAACCAATCTCAGTTTGAAGGAATTTATATCGGTATTAAAAAAGTGCGGAGCAGTTTTAGCCGGGCAAACAAATGAAATTGCACCTGCGGACAAACTAATTTATGCGCTTCGTGATGTTACTGCAACGGTGGAATCAATTCCTTTAATAACCAGCAGTATTATGAGTAAAAAACTCGCCGAAGGAATTGACGGGCTTGTGCTTGATGTAAAAACCGGCAGCGGCGCATTTATGCGTGAGAAAAAAGATTCTGTTAAGCTTGCGAAATCATTAATTGAAACTGCCGGGGCATTCAATAAAAAAGTAATAGTATTTATTACCGATATGAACCAGCCGCTTGGTACGCATATCGGCAACTGGTTAGAAGTAGTGGAGTCTGTAAATGTTCTTAAAGGTGAAGTGAAAAATGATCTTTACGAATTAAGCGTTGTGCTTGCCGGCGCAATGATTTATCTTGGCGGCAAAGTAAGTTCGCTTGAGGAAGGGAAAGAGCTGTCAAAACATTTAATTGAAAACGGAAATGCTTTTAATAAATTTTTACAAATTGTCAAAGCTCAAAGAGGAGATATTTCATATCTTAAAAATATAGACAGGTACCCGAAACCAAAGTACAAAGACGTCATCAAAGTAAATGAAAGCGGTTATTTAAGTAAGATTGATAATTACGAAATTGGGATGGCGGCATTAATGCTTGGCGCCGGAAGAATGACAAAAGAAGATGTTATCGATCCCAAAGCAGGAATTATTTTTGCCGCAAAACTCGGCGATAAAATAAGTGAGGGCGATATTATTGGCGAAATTTTTTCTGATGAAAAGTATAGGCTCGCGGATGCAATGAAAAGAATTTTGGGAGCTTTAATTCTGAGCAATAAGAAACCCCGTAAAACAAAATTAATTAAACAAATAATCATAGGAGACCTGTAAATGTCGAACAGAAAAGAAATAGTTAAAGAACTAACAAAAAGCTACTGGATGGAGATTGAAACAGTGATCAATTACATAAGTAACTCAATTAACCTTGATGGAGTACGCGCAGAGGAAATCAAAAAATCGTTAATCATTGATATTGCGGAAGAACTTACTCATGCTCAGACACTTGCAAAGAGAATAAAGGAGCTTGATGGGGTAATTCCCGGTTCGATGGAATTTAAACCGGGACAAAAATCACTTCAAACTCTCGAAGACACGACGGATGTTGCAACCGTAATTGAAGGAGTTATTGAGGCAGAAGAAGGCGCTATCAAGCAATACAACAAAATCGTTAAATTATGCGACGGCGTAGATTACGTTACGCAGGATCTTGTAATAGGCTTGCTGGCAATGGAAGAATCACACAAGCGCGAGTTTAGAGGCTTCCTTAAAGAATACAAAAAATAATCAAATTAAAAATTAAGCCCCGTATAAGCCGGGCTTTTTATTATTTACTGAAGTTACGCATGAGTTGAATTTCATAAAATATTCTTAGTGAAACTTGGTGACTTAGTGCCTTTGTGGCTCATTTTTTATACTATCTTTTTGCCACCAAGTCACAAAGACACTAAGAAATCACAAAGTGCGTAACTTCAGTTATTTATTAATTTCTTTAAATGCTTCCTGCACAAATTTAAACTCATCGTGTGTAAGCGGATTTTCTGCACCCGCGAGATTAGCTTTCACCTGCTGTAAATTTCTGAATCCTGGAATTACAGCGCCGGTTGGTTTATAATGAAGTAAGTATTGTAACGCTACTCTGGCAAGTTCCTCAATCGTTGAGCCAAACTTGCTTTTAAGTTTATCAATTACCGGTTCAAGCTTCGCTAAATTTTCTTTAGTAAAGCGGGGTGAATTAGCGCGATGATCGCCGGGTTCAAATTTAGGCGGATTATCTTTATTGTATTTGCCGAGCATTAAGCCCTGAGCTAGCGGACCGAATGCAATGAATGAAATTTGATTTTCGTCCAACAGTTTACGCGTTGGTGAATCCTCCTGAACAAAACGATCGTCAATTGCGCTTGCAAAACTTTGAATTACATCTGGCTTAACTTTAGGAATAAGTTTTATAAAATCTTCATGGCTGTAAGAGGACTGCCCGATTAATCTAATTTTTCCCTCTTCTTTCAACCTGTACATCACTTCTATTGCATCATCCAGATATTCATCCTTTTTACCAAAATCTCCATGGTGAAAATAATAAATATCAATGTAATCTCTTTTTAAATTAATTAATGATTGTTCGCATTGATGACGAATATGCTGCGGTAAATAAGCGTGTTCAGCCGTACCGGGGAACCAACCGATTTTTGTGGCAATGATCAAATCATTTGTTTTGTTACCAAGAGATCGGGCAAGCATTCTTTCGGCGCGTCCGTTGCCGTAAACATCCGCATTATCAAAATGATTGACACCCTTATCAATAGCATA
>MNYQ01000003.1 GCA_001873185.1 Ignavibacteria bacterium CG2_30_36_16
GAATATGTTTACAGTTGGGACAAGACGCGACAGCAGGAAATGGCAGGCAAGAGATCGGCGCTTAGATCCGGTAAAATTAGATTTAATAAATTACAATCTTTTCAATCCGCTAATTGTTGGAAAGATGAATAGCGCTATAACTGAATTGAATGAACTTTATGAAAAAACTCCGAAGGATAAAGAAACAATAAACTATAAGGGAATAAACCTTAGACGTCTCTTACTAAAAGCTTCACGTAAATATTATGAAATGGGGATTAAAATATTTATCGGGAATTCTGTAGTTAAGAAATTAGAACATTTAAATGAAAATTCATTATCGTCCCACGTTAAAAATTTATTGCAAGCAGATACTTCAAACGGATTGGAAAAATGGTTAGATATTGCCGGACTGCTCACCCCGGAATCTTGGGTGAACTTGTTTGTTAAAAATATTGAGGAAGGAAAAATTAAAAGTATTGAAGAGATTCATTCATCACTTAAAGAAATGCAGCGGAATTATGACACAAACGAATGGAACTGGTGCGCCGCGTTAATAGAACAAAAGTATAATATCAAAATTGAAGAGATAACAAATGCAATTCTCAAAGAAATTATTGAGGATTGGAAGACTAATCTTACACGCCTTAATAATATGATTATACAGGATGCGACTAAGGAATTTGACTCATTCGCAAAAATTGGTTATGGTATTGACGGCGATGACGAAGTGAAAAACTCCGACTTTGAATCGATACATGGAACGATTGAAGGGAATAGTTTTATTTCCGAAATTAAAAAGGAATCGGAGGAAGCTGGAAACAAAGCAGATAAACTTCTTCAGCGTTTGGCAAGTTTAGTTTGAGCGCCGAATTTAATGTGAACTTTTAAGTTCAATTATCATTAGTTGTTAATTATGAAAAAATGAAAAACATATAACAAATAATATGTGATCAAAAAGTGAGTAGTAATGAATGAGTGAAACGATGCAAGAGTTTAAAGAATTTGCAAAACATCTTTCCGATGTAAGCGGAAAGGTTATAAAAAAATATTTTAGAGCTGGAATAAGATTTGAAACAAAAGCAGACTTGTCTCCCGTAACTATTGCAGATAAAAAAGCGGAAGAAATTATGCGTGAAGAAATTATGTATCACTACCCCGATCACGGAATACTCGGCGAAGAATTCGGCTCGCATAATAAAGAGGCAGAATTCATGTGGGTGATAGACCCGATAGACGGCACAAAAAGTTTTTTATGCGGCGCTATAACTTTCGGAACGCTAATTGCTCTTTTGCATAAAGGACAGCCTGTACTCGGAGTAATAAACCAACCCGCGCTAAATGAGTTTTTAATTGGCGATAACTTTTCTGCCGAATTAAACGGCGTAAAAGTAAAAGCACGCGATTGCGATAAATTAGAGGAAGCTGTACTTCTCACAACAGATCATCTAAACATCAAAAAATATCAGGACATCAAGAAGTTTGAAGTATTGATCGAGAAAGTAAAACTTTACCGCAACTGGGGCGATTGTTACGGCTATTACCTTCTGTCAACCGGTTTTGCAGATGTGATGATTGACCCGATAATGTCGCCCTGGGATTTACTTTCTTTAATACCAATCGTGAAGGGTTCGGGTGCTGTTATAACAGATTATCATGGTAATGACCCGGTAAATGGAACTAGCATTATTGCAGCTGCAAAAGGGATTCATCATAAAATTATTGAACTGTTAAATTAAATCCGCACAAAAAGAAAAATAAGAATCATAAATATTGCGCCAATAAGAGCTGTTATTTTTTTTTCTTTAATGTTGAATAGCCCTATCATTACAAAGGCAGAGTTTAAGAGAAGCAGCGCAGGCTGCAATGAAAACAACTCCATAAATTCCGGTATCCGGTTATTCAAAGCGCCCAATTCGTATGTTGATTTTAGGGGAATTGTTACAAAATACGAAAAGAAAAAGAACACTGTAATCAGTGATAATTTTCTAATTTTATCTTTTTCGTTAAAGTAATCAAGCCCCGTCCGGATTCCGAAAAGTAGACCTGCAAATAGAGTGAAATAAAAAACAGACAAAATTGAAACGGGCACATCACCAATAAATTTTAATTGCACAACTTGTTTCCCGGGAAGAATATATTCTTCGCCGGCGTGTATTAATTTAATGCGGTACTCAACAATAGCGCCAGGCTTTTGCGCAGGAATATCGGCGTACAACTCAACATTTTTCCATTTCAAATTTTCTTCTTTCCATCCAGGGTCATTTTCAGTTCGCCAATTCAGCTTACCTCCTAAATTTTTAACATCGCTTCTTATAAAAAAATGATACGGTTCATCGCCGTATTGAACTTTATCAAATTTATAAGAAACCTTGCGTCCATCTATTCCGAAAGTGCCGGTTACAGGATAGTTTTCGTTTGTAGCGCTTTCAAAATAGCCTGCAATGAAAGTTATTATAAGCGCTGCCGCCCAGAGTATAATTGAGTTCTTCATAAACTTTTAATTTGTTTTATTGTAAGTTAAAAAAAGAATTGATAAAAGTTGATGGATGGGAAAAGCCGCTTATGTAAACAACAGCGGCTGAAAATAAATTTAACTAATTTTAAAGAGAAGTGCCTACTTTCAATCTTATATTTGCAAAAAGAGAAACTACCCCGAATTGTTTGTTCTTCGTCATCGAAAACACTGCAGAGGGACCAATGGCAAGGGCGCTAAATCCCCAGCTTTCAAATATCTTTTGAACCATTAGATCGACAACATATTGAGGTTTCCTGACGTTACTATTAAACATCGCATCGAATCTAAAATCAAAAGTGCTGCCGGCAAGTGAAAGCTCTCGTCCGGAGTAACCTACATGCATTTCACCAATATAGCGAGCCACATAAAATCTGCCTCTTGTAGATCCAAGGAAACTTAGCGGATACCGGAATTCCCAGTTAAAATATGAACGATCTAATATTTTAACTTTATAGTGCAGAATGTTATTCTCCTCCCATTTCTTACGCTGGGAAATAGTTGGGGCTGATCCTACACTTGTGTATCCAACTTGAAAGAAATTTCCGAATGGGATTACGTAGCCAACCTGTATCCCATTTGTAACGTAAAGGTTGTGCTGATTATTTTCCGTTTTAAGGTCTGTAATTGCATCTACCGAACTATAAAGTCCTCCCCAAAATCCAAGAATATGGAAGTTTGCTTCTATCATATTGGTCTCCAGCACACCCGAATAAGGAGTGCCCACTCCAAACGAAATGCCGATGTCATTTTTAATCGGAGCACCAAATCTTTCGCCTCCTTGCAGTTGAAGAAATGGATTAATGTAATGCCGGGAAGAAGTAATTTGTGTAAGAGTTGGAGGTTCTACTAATTTTCCAATCCTCATTTTTGCAAACACACGCGTAAAGACACTTATAAAGCCGATGTTCTCATCCAGGTTAATTTTAAATGGAAACATTATAATTCTTGCTCTTAATTCGGGACTAAAAGCCAGGAACGGATATAAAGTTCCTTTGATTGATACTGTTTGATTGTTCGGATCTCTCAAATCTGCAATTATTTCAGCTTTGGGATCTGGTGGATCAATGAAAACTTCGTTCTGTATTTTTATGAACAAGCTGTCATCTAAAGGCTCCATCTGGTAATATTTAACTGCCTCTTCATCCTCTTGAGCATACACAAATGCCAAAGGCGCTATAAAAAACAGCGCAATAATATTCACTGAAAGAAAATATTTTTTCATTTATGACCTTCTATTATTATCTATTAAAATCTGTGAAATAAAATGCGTCGCCAACCTGCACTTTGTCTTTAGTTCTTTCATCAATTATTGTAAAGAAAAAAGTTGTTTTATAACGTCCGTTAGTTTCAGCCGCATCGCCGTGTTTGTCCAACCATTCATCAAAGCGATCCGAATTTGACGCGAGTTTAAGTGAAACATTATATACTAAGTTTCCTTTAGAATTTGTAACCGGTCCTGTTACGGAAATCGGACCGGAATATGATACTTTTAATTGTCCGGGACGTTCATCCAAAATAGTTACATTAAATACTGTAACACGCTGAAGGTCCTGAACGTAAATATCTGTTCCGGTCATCTTTGTTGTTGCCAAATCAATTTTAACTTCCGGAGGACGATTTGGAACCACTTTCACTCTTTCCGTTTGCGAGCCGAATTTTACAATTACTTCCTTTTGATCCGCAAGGTCAAATCTTTTTTCGCTTCCAGCCGGTATTGTTGTAATGACGCTGCCATTTCCCGGATCAATAATTTGAACAGGCACATTGCCTGAATTTTTCGTTGTGTTCCATGTGTTTTGAATAAATGATTGCGTTATCGAAATAGGCGACTGAAGTTTCGTCATCTCGGGAACTTTTTCTTCTTTTTTTACTATTTCTTGTTCTTCTTTCGGTGGAGGAAGTTCTCTTATTTGCTGGTTAAGGACTTCCATTTTTTTTGAGATCGAAACAAGTTTTTCTCTTAGTTCTCTGTTTTCGAAAACAGCATTAGTATCAAGTTTAATGTCAAACTTAACGCCCTGCGCATAAAGAGAATCTATCAGCGTTACAAGTGAGTCTCGAACGCTTTTATCTATCGCTTCATCAGTTGACACTACACGGTGCAAATTCAGATCAGCGCCTTTCAGCGCTAATACTGCAATCACAAAAATGTAAAGCACCTGGTAAATAATAAATTTACTGTCTCTATTTTTAGCTATCATAATTTAACTTCTTTAATTTACTTTTTAATAACTATTGATTCTAACGATCTCAAACCGGCAAGGGTTTTCTCATCGCTCAACGCTACGGAAGCCTTCGTTACCGAATCGGTAAGTGTTTTAAGTTGTTCGATTTTCTTTTCACTCAGGCTTTGCGCATTGTTTAACTTATCAATAATGCCATCCACAGCGGTAAAGTTTGTAAGTATAATTGAACTTAGCTTCGATGTTTGTTCGAGCGAATTTTTATATGCCTCAATATCTCTATCCGATATTTCCGGTATAAATTTCAATCTGCTTTCAAAGTTATTGTTTCTCTCAAAAAGTTTTTTTGCGTTGGCGGTTTGAATTTGTGAAAAATATTTTTCCCGTGTGTCTTTTATGTGCAATACAACTCTTTGAAATTCAACTCCAAGCTGGTCCAAAACCGGGTCAAATAATTTGCCGAGGGCCAAAATAATTAGGGACTTTATTTCAAAAGGCACAGAAAGCCCAACAAACACTTCTTCTCCAAGTTTTATACTTAACAACAATAATGCTGCGCCTATTAAGGGGAAAGCTGTTGAGATGCTGTCTATAATATTTGAGTACGAAGAAATTATTCTGTCGATTGTTTCTGATGCAGGCGTACGATTTACTTCAACTAAAAGTTTGTTATAAGCTAAATATGCCATAAAAATATAAAAGGCATATACAACAATCGGAAGCCACCAAAAACTATAAGGCACTACGGCATCTGTTGCGGGCTGCCACGTCGGAAATAAGCTCTTGGCAATATTATTAGAAATATTTCCGAACAAAGGTACCTTTGAGACATCTATAAAAAACGAAATTAGTAGAGCAATAAAAGAGATAATCGCCGGTTTATAGATGATTGAAAATTTTATTTTTTGAAGAACATCTTTCTTGTAGCTGTTTACTTTATTATCAAGTTCCTCAAATTCATAATTACCATTACTGCTTTTCGGGTTTTCTGATCCGTTAGCATCGATAGAAGTTTCTAACATTCGTTTATCCTTTATTGTTTTCTCGTATAGTAAATCAATTCTAATGGAAGGGGACAAAAACATCTCTTTTAATATTTGGCATGTGAGAAAAATCATTCGTCCTAAGCTTGACAAACTCCCGCGGATAAGGACAAGCAGAGCCAGATGATTGAATTGAATGATAATCATTAAAGACAGATTAATGCGTAGTCTGTTAGTTATATAAAATAACTCGCACACAAATTCCATTCGAAAACCTCACTAACATCATGATCAATTTTTAATAATGCACTATCACCATGCGTTAACGTTACTTCATCCTATATACAAAACTCATCCTTTAATGAAATAACGCACATCTAACTTTTTTTTGTTCCTTCTTACGGAAACAAAAATTAAATCACTAATTTTGAAGAGTAAACTAGAAAGATTATGAATAACTCTATTCTGTATGAAATAAATGCACGCCTGTTGGTACGCCGATTCGGCGAAAAAGCAAAGTTAAAAGATATTCCCGGTGAATATTTCGAATCATTGTCAAAAAAAGGGATTAGCATAATTTGGCTTATGGGAGTGTGGCAAAATTGTTCCGATCTTATTGAACAATGCTGCTTCAGCGCTGATTTAATTTCATCTTATTCAAAAGCGCTGCCCGATTGGAGTAGAGCAGATGTAATTGGCTCTCCATATGCAATAAAGGATTACATCGTACATTCTGATCTCGGCTCATTTCACGATCTGATAGAATTGAAGAAAAACATTAATCGATTGGGTATGAAATTATTATTGGATTTTATACCCAATCATTTTGGGGCGTCAACTCCGCTGCTCGATTCTTCACCCGGTGTTTTTCTTAGCGGCGATAATATTTTATTTGAAAAAGATAAACATACTTTCTTTAAGCACGGAGATAAATTTTTCGCTCACGGCAGAGATCCGATGTTTCCGGCATGGACTGATACTGTGCAGGTAAATTTTTTCAGCGAAACAGCCCGCAGCTTACTAATCAGCAGACTGATTGAACTTACTAAATATTGCGACGGCGTAAGATGCGATATGGCGATGCTTGCTCTTAATCCGGTGTTTCAGAATACCTGGTTAGGTGTGCTTAAAGAGGAAAAACCCGAAGAAGAATTTTGGACTGCCGCAATAAAAAAAATTAAAGAAGTTAAAAGTGATTTCGTCTTTCTTGCCGAGGCATACTGGGACCTTGAATGGAAACTTCAAAAATTAGGCTTTGATTTTACATACGACAAAAGGTTACTTGAAAGATTACATAGTAATGATATTTGGGGTGTCAAAGCTCATCTAATGGCTGATGATGAATTTCAGAAAAAATCAGCGCGGTTCATCGAAAATCATGACGAACTGCGCTCTGTAACCAAATTTGGAGAAGCACGTTCACTTGCCGCAGCTACTGTAATTTCAACAGTTAAAGGAATGAAGTTTTTTTTCGACGGACAGTTTGAAAGTAAAAAAGTAAAAATACCGGTACAATTAGGGAGAGAGCCTCGTGAAAAGATATCGCATTTAACTAAAATATATTACAAAAAACTTTTAAGCATAATTTCGGATGATGTTTTTATTAAAGGAGAGTGGTTATTAATCGAACCGCAAAGCGCAGCAAAAAACAACCTAAGCTTCGAAAGATTTTTTAGCTGGATATGGCATTACAAAAATAATTTTAGACTTATAGTTATTAATTACTCGGATAAAACGGCTCAATGCAGGTTGCATATCCCGTTTACCATTCCCAACGAAATTATCGTTCTGGAAGATTTGCTTACAGGCGCAGAGTATATCCGCTCCACTACGGAAATAAAATCAATCGGATTGTTCATAGAGTTGAAGGCATATCAGAGCCATATTTTTTCGTTTACGCTTTAACTATGCCGACTGAGAAGAATTTGAGCCCATTTTTTATAAGCTGCCTCAGTTAAATGTAGACCATCGATAGTGAGTTCTCCTTTCAAATTTCCAAACTCATCCGCCATTTCAGAATGAAGATTAAAATATTCTAATCCTTTCCGCTCGCATAATTTGGAAATCAACAGATTCATTTCGTTTATTCTTTTGTTGGGACGATTTTCAATAGAACGCGTAGGCAGTATCGAAGTAAAATATATTTTTGTTTTCTTTAAATATGTTTGTAAAATTTCCGCTGTGTTTTCCAAAGTTTCAAGAAGCTGGTTTTTACTCCGCCCGAGAGCGAAATCGTTAGTGCCGATTAATATATAAACTATATCGGGCGCTTGGGCAATAACATCATGTTTTAATCTATTAAAAACGCCTTCCGAATTATCTCCATAAATTCCTTTGTTTAATATTTTCAACCGGGGTAAAAGTAAATCTGTTTTAAAGCTTTCCGTTATAGAATCGCCAATTAATAATATTTTCATCTTCCTCCTTGTTTAAAGCAAATTGAAATCAACTACACAAAATTTATTTTTCTAAGCTATAAAAAAACCATGGACCGATTGCCGTCCAAATTAAAACAACGACCCAAAGTCTTCCTTTAAAAATATTAAAGTCACTTAAAAGTATTTTCCACGAATGCCCCATTACAAAATGACCGAAAATAAATTCAAAAAGCAGAGTAATTATCATCCACATTAACCCTATTAATAGCGCCTGCTTCGTTGAATCAATTTGCCAGTTGGCAGTTGTCAACCAAAAGTATACTCCAAATATTACTGTGCCGGATAAAGTTGAAAGTTGGTGCGCGCCAAGTGAACTTAAAAACCGGGTATAAAGTTTTTCTCTTATAAATCCGTTAATAATTGCTAAAACAACCATCGGAAACCAAAGAAGAAAATAAATCAAGTAAATATTCATTAGAAACCCTTTCGAGTATAATTTTTTTAACTACTCAAATTTATAATCAACAGGTATTAAAAGACAGGTATGAGCAATCTAAATTGAAACTTATATAAACCTTCTCTATATGACTTTCAAATGGATAAAGAACCCGGAATTAAAAACGGAATTTTTTCATACTTCTAATTTCTGTAATCTGATAACTGTTTTAATGACTTCTCCATATTGCCATGTCCTGCTTGATGCGGGTGCTCTTCCAATTTATAAATTATGTGATGATTGTTTTGTTTATATTTTCGCTTCAATTTTTATGGAATATTAATGCCTCACGTTGGTGAACTTAGCGCTCTATTGACGGCGGTCTTTTGGTCAATAACTTCCTTTGCATTTTCTTCGGCGTCTAAAAAACTTGGCTCGCTTACACTCAATATAAATAGAATGATGCTTGCATCAGTGTTTTTAGTACTCACTATAATTGTTTTAGATTTTGATTATCGTCTCTCCGCAAATCAAATTTTAAATCTTGTGCTAAGCGGAATTGTAGGATTAGTAATTGGCGATACTTTTTTATTCAAATCATTTCAATACATCGGTGCAAGAATCGGAATGCTGCTTATGGCATTATCTCCGGTAATGAGTGGAATGCTTGCCTATATTTTTCTCGGTGAAGCTTTATCTTTCTGGGCAATTACAGGTATGTTAATTACAATAGGCGGCGTGGTGCTTGTTGTGTCCGAACGAAAAGAAACTCCCTCTTCCGAATATAAAATAAGCAAGATCGGAATTTTCCATGGATTGATGGGCGCACTCGGACAGGCAGGCGGATTAATCTTCGCTAAATTTGCTTTTGAAGAGGGCGAAGTAAATAAAATGGTTGCCACGTTTGTGAGGATTTTTTCATCCGTAATAATTATTACTATTCTTGCCGTTCTCGCAAAGCGGTTTAAAAATCCTATTAAAGTTTACAAAGAAAATCCGAAAGCAATAGCAACAACAGCAGTAGGAACATTTTTTGGTCCTTACCTTGGCATCACATTCAGTCTTATTGCGATAGCCAATACTAAGGTTGGTATAGCGGCAACTTTGATGTCAACAATGCCTATAATTATGCTGCCAATGGTTAGATATTATTTTAAAGAAAAACTATCATGGCGTGCAATCATCGGAGCATTTATAGCCGTTGCGGGTGTTGCAATAATATTTTTAAGATAATGATTCTCCCAGAATCTTATTATAAATCCGCTGAGTATTCTGATCAAAGCAGATAAATATTACTTTCTCAATCAAATCATTTTGCTTTAAGAAATCTTTTACTTCTCTTACTGCTATCAATGCAGCACGCTCCTGAGGGAAACCATATATGCCTGTGCTTATAGCCGGGAATGCAATTGATTTAATATTATTTTCAACAGCAATTTTTAAAGACGACCGGTAGCAATTTGCAAGCAATTCATCTTCGTTATTGTTTCCACCATGCCATAGCGGACCGACCGTGTGAATCACATTTTTTGCGGGAAGATTATATCCTTTTGTAATTTTCGCATCGCCGGTTGCGCAACCCTTCAACGCTCTACATTCTTCTAACAGTTCTGCACCGGCAGCGCGATGGATTGCACCATCCACTCCGCCTCCGCCAAGCAAAAAAGAATTGGCTGCATTTACAATTGCATCAACATTAAGTTTGGTTATATCGCCAAGCCGGATTTCAATTTTGTTATTCATTCATCTGCCTTTTTAATTTTTAACATTCATGTTGGTTGAATATTAAAAATAAAATTTGTTATTAAAAAATTAATGCAGACAGATTTGAAATTAATTATGGAATCCTCTCAGTATAAATTTTGTCACCTCAAACTCGATTATTATTGCCTTAACATTCATATCCTTGTAACTAACCTTACACAAGAACATAGGTCGAAACTCTGTTTCAACCGAAAAGACAATAAATTAAAACAAAATCCATGAGCAATTCAGAGAATCGCCTAACTGTTTTCAGCTTTTTGCGTAAGAAGACCTTGTAAGTTGACGTGGTGAATTGGCAGGATATGGGTGAAAAAAAACGATTAGGTCAAAAGATTAAGAATTGCCCATTTATTTAACATTCAGTATCACAAAAAAGAAGAAATTATATTATCACTGTTGAGAATTTTCCGAATCCAACTGTTGAAAATTTTACATTTAAGCATAGCAACTATTAGCCTATCAAACAAATTCGCATAATCCTATTTTAACATTCTTTCGCACGAAAATGGCATAATTTTAGAGCACACAAAACGGTGATTTTAATAATATGATTAAAATATTCTCGCATTTCTTGAAAGGAATGGAAAATGTCTGGCAAAAGTCGTCGCGATTTTCTCAAAAAATCTGCATTAATCGGGGCTGGAGTTGCAGGGTTTTCAACAACAACTTCAAAAGCAGCGCCTAAAAATATTTTATCGGAAGACAGAATGGGGGTGTTAGTTGATACAACTGCTTGTGTCGGCTGCCGAAATTGTGAATGGGCTTGCAAGGATGCTCATGGTTTGCCTGCCGGTAATTTAGAGTCCTACGAAGACAGAAAAATCCTCGAAACAAAAAGAAGACCCGATCACACAGCTCTCACAGTTGTTAATGAATACCCTCACGGAAAAAATTCAAATCTTCCCATTGATTTAAAAGTTCAATGTATGCATTGCGATCATCCGGCGTGTGTTTCTGCCTGTATTGTCGGCGCTTTTTCTAAGCAAGAAAACGGCTCGGTTATTTGGGATACCGATATGTGTATCGGCTGTCGTTATTGCATGGCTGCTTGTCCGTTCCAGATCCCGGCGTTTGAGTATGATAAAGCGCTCAATCCCTTAATTATGAAATGCGATTTTTGTTTCGAAAGAACAAAAGAAGGAAAACTTCCGGCGTGCGTAAGTATTTGCCCTGTTGAAGCGCTAACATACGGACCAAGAACCGAACTAATTAAAATTGCCCGGAGCCGCATTAAAAGAAATCCGGCTCGTTATGTTGATCATATTTTTGGCGAGTATGAAGTTGGCGGAACTTCATGGATGTACCTGGCAAGTAAAGATTTTAAGGAACTTGATTTTCCAAATCTTGGGAAAAATCCTGCACCCGGCGTTTCCGAATCAATCCAGCATGGAATATTTGCGTACTTCGTTCCTCCGGTTTCTTTATACGCATTGCTTGGGGGAATTATGTGGATTACAAAACGTCGTAAAGAATTAGAAGAGGAGGGAAAAATATGAACCACGAATTAGTTAATCCCGTGCCCATTAAACATAAATTTTTTACTCCGGGTGTAATTGCTCTTGTAATCATTGCGCTCAATGGTTTAGTTTTTTTAATGGGAAGATTTTTCTTTGGGCTTGGTGCGGTTACAAATCTTAATAATCAGTATCCTTGGGGGTTATGGATTGGCGTTGACGTTGCCGCTGGCGTAGCGCTTGCTGCAGGTGGATTTACAACTGCAGCACTTGGTCATGTTATGCACAGGGAAGAATATCACGCCATTGTTCGCCCTGCATTATTAACGGCAATGCTTGGCTACACTTTTGTTGCAATGGGTGTTTTTGTTGATATCGGAAGATGGTACTTCATCTGGCATCCGCTTGTTATGTGGAACGGTAACTCAGCTTTGTTTGAAGTTGGTATTTGTGTTATGATTTACATGAGCGTTCTCTACATTGAGTTTCTTCCTATTGTTACTGAAAGATTTATCGGTAAAGTAAATTTACCTGGATTTCTTTCCAGCTTGAACAAACTTGTAGATAAAATATTAAGATTGCTTGACCGCGGGCTTTCAAAAACTATGTTCGTTTTCATAATTGCAGGGGTTGTTCTCTCTACACTTCATCAATCATCACTCGGCACTTTAATGGTTATTGCCGGACCTAAGATGCATCCGCTCTGGCAAACTCCTGTGCTGCCTCTGTTGTTTTTATTATCGGCAATAAGCGTCGGTTTACCGATGGTGATTTTTGAATCTCTCATTGCTTCCCGTTCACTTAAATTAAAACCCGAAATGCATATTCTTTCAAGATTAGGATCAATGATAGCGCCTATACTTGGAATTTATCTTGCTTTTAAAATAGGCGATATGTTCATCCGCGAAACGTTTGTGTATCTTGGCGAATTTAATACCGCAAGCGTGATGTTCACAATAGAAATTTTGTTTGGAGTTGTAATTCCTTTAAGAATGTTCCTTTCGCCAAAAGTTTTGAAATCACCTCCGCTGCTTTTTACAGCCTCTGCACTTGTTGTTTTCGGAGTATTGTTAAACCGCATTAACAATTTTGTTGTTGCTTACACTCCGCCTTATTCAACCGAATCATACTTCCCATCATTCGGTGAGATTTCCGTAACCGTTGGATTTGCAGCAATGTTAGTTCTTGCATACAGGTTTATTGTATTAAATTTCCCCGTAATAAGTTTACCGGGCAAACATACTGCTCAGCCCACAAAATACTCTATCAGAGGAGTAGAAAAATGAAAAAGATTTTAGTTCTTGTAGTCGCATTAATTTTAACGGTCGGAATTGAAGCACAGCAAAGCCCCGGTAAAAATCATTCGAAGTTGAATATCAGCTGCAAAACATGTCACACTTGCGATGTTCCGACAAAAGATGAACCGTGCCTTGTTGCATGCCCCAGAGAAAACATAGTAACGGTTTATCAGAAGCCTGAGGAAACTCCGGAGCTTATTGTTATAGATCAGTTAAGCGATAGATACGAATCCGTTCATTTTTCTCACAAGATACATGCGCAGATGTCTGTTATGTCCGGCGGCTGTGAAAACTGTCATCATTTCAACACTTCAGGACCAATATTGAAATGTAATAGTTGCCACGAGACATCGAGGCAACGGGACGATGTAAGCCTTCCGGATCTGAAGGGCGCTTATCACAGGCAATGTATGGATTGTCATCGCGAATGGAGTCATGAAACAGGTTGTAATTCGTGTCATACTTTAAAGAAAAATTTAACCGATACAAAAAGGGATAACGATAAGAAAAAGTATACAGGAAAAGATCATCCTCCAATATTAGAACCTGCTCATATTTCTTATCAAACAAATACCGATAAAGGAAAGCTTGTAACGTTTTATCATGATGATCACACAAAGAAATTTGGAATAAGCTGTGTAAGCTGCCATAAACAGGAAAATTGCACCAAATGTCACGATGTAAATAGAGAATCAAACGACAAACTAAAAACCGTAAGCACAAAAAAGACGTTTGAAGAGCAGCATAAAAATTGTATCAGTTGTCATAAAGAAGACAATTGCAGCAGTTGTCATAGCAGCACAAAACTTGAACCGTTTGATCATGCAAAGAAGACCGGCTGGGCGTTAAGCAAGTATCATATAAATCTTTCGTGCGCAAAATGTCACGGATCAAAACTTCCGTACAAGAAAGTTAACAAAAACTGTTCGAGCTGTCATCAGGGATGGAATGCGGAAACATTTAAACATTCGGTAACAGGTTTGCAGCTTGATGAAATACACTTAGAACTCGGTTGTGAAGACTGCCATGCAGAAAATAATTTTGCGAAAAAACCGGGCTGCGATGGCTGTCATGAAGATTTTAACTATCCCAAACAGAAGCCGGGAAAAGTGGTTGGAAAATAGTAATTGAATGTCATTGCGAGTTACCAATAAAGGCTATTGCCTTTATTTATCAAAAGAATGACTTTATCGTCATTGCGAACGAGTCTTCGAGTGAAGCAATCTCAGTTCTAAAAGTTAGTCTGCTTCGTTCCTCGCAGTGATCCCGCAAGCGGGATAGGATGTCATTAGTAGCTACGCTTTGGGAGCGAAGCAATCTCAAAATTCTACTTTGAGATTGCTTCACTCGAAGATCGGTTAGCTAACGGACAATGACTACTTGAAATAGACTTTCAGTCTGTTATCACGGACATTAAATGACTTTAAAATTAAAAAGTATGTCTTTATAGTATGTTCAAGAAAATAGGATTCCGTTTAATATTTGTTGTTGCGTTAACATCGCTTGTAATAATAGGCGTATATGCCTACTTCAATGTAAAATCGCAAAGTGCCGGTTTAATTTCAGAAGTTGAGCGGCACGCAAACCAGCTTGGTGAAACAGTTATATCAAGCACACGCTTCGATATGATGCTTAATCAAAGAGATAGAATTCAACAGACTATCAATTCGATTGGTACACAGCCGCAGATAAGAGATGTAAGAATCATTAATAAAGACGGTGAGATTATTTACTCTTCCGACTCTATTAACATTAATAAAATGGTTGATAAGCGCGCAGAAAGCTGCTATGCCTGTCACGCAGAAGATAAACCTCTTGAACAGATTTCTATTACCGAAAGAACAAGAATTTTTAGGGTCCATCCAGATTCTAACCGGGTGATAGGAATTATTACTCCAATCTATAATGAAACATCATGCTGGAAATCAGATTGTCATGCTCATCCCAAAAATCAAAAAGTGCTTGGTGTTTTGGACGTTTCAATTTCACTTGCCGAGGTTGATAAGGCAATAGTTGTAAGAGAATGGGAAATTGTAATCTTTGCAATCGTTGCTGTTATTGCAGTTGGTTTACTAATTGCCTTCTTTGTCAGACGCTGGGTTTCTAATCCCGTTCATGATTTGCTAAATGCAACGAAGCAGGTTAGCCAGGGCAATTTGAATTATGCAATTAAAGATCTTGGCGACAATGAAATTGGAAAGCTTGGCGAATCATTTAACAATATGACAAAGAAATTGTCCGAAGCACGCCTGCAGCTTTTTCAATCTGATAAAATGGCGTCGCTCGGAAGATTAGCCGCAGGAGTTGCACACGAGATTAACAATCCTCTAACAGGTGTTTTAACCTATAGTAGTTTTTTACTCAAAAGGACAAAAGATAATCCGGAATTACAGGAAGACCTGAAAGTAATTGTAAGAGAAACTTTACGCAGCAGAGAAATTGTAAAAAGCTTGTTGGATTTTGCACGTCAGTCAGTTCCTAAAAAAAGCAGCGCCGATCTAAATGAAATAATTGATAAATCAATCAGCGTAATTGAAAAACAATTATCAATTAAGAAAATAAAAATTATAAAGAAAACGGAAATCAACCTGCCAAAAATAACCGTTGATGCAAACCAGATGCAGCAGGTGTTTATCAATCTTTTTGTTAATGCATCCGATGCTATAAACAATGAAAGCGGAACAATTTTAATAATAACAAAACAAATTTCTCTTTCACCGTTTGGAGTTGCGCAAATAAAAAAGGCAGCCTGCCCGAAACGACACAGTTTAATTGATAATGAATTTAAGATTGACGGACTGCCGGCGTTAAGAGTAAAGGTGGTGACTAACGGTAATGAGGGTATTGTTCATCTCGATCCCGTGTACGGAAAACATCGAAATTATTTTGAACTTGGTTTTAAAACAAGCAAAGACACAAAATTTGTTTGCCCTGATTGTAATACTTCTATCGTTCAGCAAGATAAACTTTGCCCCAAATGCGGTGCGCCCGTTCTTTCATTTGAGATAAGCGGGCAAGGTGTTTATGAGGTTTGCTCTTCAGAAAACAGTGATTGGGAAAAATGGGATTTTGTTGACTCTGCGGGTTTAAAGGAATTTCTTGAAGTTCGAATAAATGACACGGGAAGTGGAATAAGTAAAGATGATTTACCAAAAATCTTCGAACCATTTTTTTCCACAAAAGGACAAAAAGGCACCGGACTCGGATTGGCGGTCATCTGGGGAATAATTGATAATCATAATGGAACTATAACCGTTGAAAGCGAAGAAGGAAAAGGGACAACTTTTATCATCCGGCTTCCTCTTTCGCAGAAGTAATTATATTTATGAGTAAACCTCAAAACATACTGGTGATTGATGATGAACAGGTGATTATTGACGCCGTTGTTAAAATTTGTTCGCTCGAAAATTATTCTGTCGATGCTGCCTTAAACGTAAAGACGGCAATTGAAAAAATTTCAAAAAATTATTACCCGATTATTATATGCGATATAATGATGCCTGACGGCGATGGATTTCAAATTCTAAATGAGCTTAGAAATAAAAATATTAACAGCGCTTTAATTATGATGACAGGTTATTCTACGGTTGAAAATGCTGTAAACTCACTTTACCAGGGGGCAATAGATTTTATTCCCAAACCCTTTACGATGGATGAGCTTCTTAGTTCGGTCTTTCGTGCAAATAATTATCAGGAAATTAAAAAGAAACAAACTGCTTTTTCAAATAAAAATACCGGACATGAACTTCTTTATGTTACATGCCCCGCAAAATATTTACGCTTCGGCTATTCAAGCTGGATGTTTCAGGAGAATGACGGAAGCGTTTTAACTGGTTTGTGCGATCTGTTTCTTAAAACAATCGAGTCTATAAACAGAATAGATCTTCTTGAACTGGAAGATGAAATTGCGCAAGGCATAAGTTGTTTAACAATCAGATCCGGAGATGAACGGACGCATAAAATTCTTTCCCCCGTGTCTGGAAGAATAATTGAAGTAAATCAAAACCTAAAATTGAATCCGAACATAATTGAAAAAGATCCATACTTTGAAGGATGGGTATACCGCATTATCCCGAACGATCTCGGTTATGAAATCAAACATTTAGTTCCCTGTAGTTCGGATAGATTGTGAATTCGTTAATTATAAGTTTTTAAAATAATTTTAATTTATTAGGAGAAATATCATGGCATTATTCATACTTGCTGTAATTGTATTCATCATTGTGGATGTTCTAATCCGGATGATTGTAAAACGGTTGTCCGAACAGAAGCAAAAGAAAGAACGCGAAATAGTTTTGCAGGAAAGCCTCAAATTGGATTTTACAAGCGAAGCCAAAACATTAAAGCGTGCCGAAGTTCAAAATCCAAAAGCAAAAATTCTTTGTGTTGATGATGAAGAGGTTATACTTGGCAGTTTTAGAAAAATTCTTGTGCTTGACGGTTACTCTGTTGATACGGTTGAAACCGGACAGGAAGCGCTTGGCATGATTCAAAAACATCATTATGATTTTGTTTTTACTGATCTCAAAATGCCGCTGATGGACGGAGTGGAAGTAACAAAGTCTGTAAAACATTTGCGCCCCGATATAGATGTAATCATTATTACCGGATATGCTTCTGTGGAAACTGCTGTTGAGACGATGAAATATGGCGCTATGGATTATGTTCAAAAACCGTTCACTGAAGATGAACTTCTCGACTTCGTAAAGAAGACTTTGATTAAACGGCAGGATAAAATACAGAAACAATTAAAACCAAAAGTTCATATCACACATGTTCCTGCTTCAGATGATTTCGTAAAAGGTGAGTTTTCAATTCCGGGCGGAGTATTCATTGATAAAAATCATACCTGGTTAAGTATCAATCAGGAAGGAATAGCAAAAATCGGAATAGATGACTTTGCGAAGAAACTCATTGGCAAAATAGATTCAATCGAACTTCCAAATCTTGGAATGAATGTAAAAGCCGGGCAACCCTTGTTTACGGTTAAACAAGGGAATCGGGTTGTCGCATTTAATTCGCCTGTAACAGGAAAAGTCTCGCAGTTGAACACGCTGCTTGTGGATGATCTTTCTGCGCTTGAAATAACTCCGTATGAAAGAAATTGGATATGTGCGCTTGATACAGATAAAATTGACGATGAAATAAAAGAAATGAGCATCGGAAAATCCGCCGTTTCATTATTCCAAAATGATATTGAGAAGTTCAAAAATATTATGAAGGATCTTCTTAAATCTGAAAAAAAAGAAGGAGAGTATGTTGAAGAAGATCAATTGTACATTGGACAGTTGGAGAGACTTTCCGATGGGAACTGGCAGAAAGTAATTGCCGAACTTTTTATTAAGTAGTGGTGAGTTAATTTTTTTAACTGAGAATGTATTTGGAACAGTTTGTTTAAGATGAAATAATGTCAAACCAAATAAATCATCGGAATAACATTTATGAAGAAATTAAATGTATATGGATGGCTTCGGATGCAGTAAATTATAAACTTTGCGACAGAGAGTTCGACTGCGAAAATTGTCAGTTTGATAAAGTAATGCAAAATTTAGGCGGAGGAACTGCAATTTATAATGCTTCACCGGTTACTATACATAGAAATTATCTGATTGATAAAATTGACAGCGTACTTAAACAGCCGTATGATCCCTCCTGTTATTATCTCAATAATAATATGGTTGTTAAACATCTTTTTTCAAACACATATTATCTTGGAGTAAGCTGCACGGTAATGTTACTGCTCGATAATCTTACCTCCGTTTGCGAATGCAAAAAGGATAGTTATGTTCTTATGAATGACCCGATATTTAACTTTTCAGGAGATTGGGGTTCAATTGCAGTGCGTGCGCCGATGAACTTTATGTTTCTCGAAGGACTCAACACTTCATGGGAAGAGTCATCGGTGCACAAATGGCTGGCAATTGTTGCTGTTCATCCGGCTGAAATATCACCGGTAAAAATTTCGGAACAGGATTGGTATGACAGTAGGATAAATATAGCAAATTATCTAAAAAATTTCAGCCATCTTTCTGTTAATGTCGGTACTGCGTTGAACGATCGCAGCGAGCAGGCAAAATACCTCTACCAGTTCATCGGAAAAACAGAGTACCAAAAATTGCTCCGGATATTGTTTCAGTAAAAGTACTCGTTCATAGGATAACCGCCAGCGGCTTAACGCAGGTTATCCGGAGAGTAAATTAAAATGAAATATAAATTTTTAAATAAGCTAAGCACAAAACTCATCTTAATAATTTCGTCCTTTTTAATCACGTCTTTGACGGCTTATACTTATGTTACTATTTCTAATTTGGAAGAATCCCTCACACAATGCACTCTTCGCAACGCAAACAACATAAGCGATATTATTAAAAAAGCTGCCCGCTACAGTATGCTTCTTAACCGTCGGGAAGACGTTCATCAAATTATTAAAATGATTGGAACAGAAAACGGTGTTAAGGGAATTCGTGTTTATAACAAACAGGGCACAATTATTTTATCTACCGATTCTTCCGAAATGATGCAGCAAGTGGATATGAAATCGCAAGCATGCATTATGTGTCACATTAGCAATGAGCCTTTAACATCGCCCGAGCGCAAGGAGATGATGCGTATTTATAATGTTAATGGAAATAAACGCGTTCTTGGTTTGATTAATCCAATTAAAAATGAACCGGATTGTTCGACTGCCAATTGTCATGCACACAATCCCAAAACAGAAATACTTGGCGTTCTCGACGTTCTTATTTCGCTTGAAAAACTTGATTCTATAGTGGCTGAAAATAAGCGTAATATAATTACAGATTCGGCAATTTTAACTTTTATCATTGCCTTAACTACCGGCTTTTTTATAACTGTTTTTGTTAATCGTCCGTTAAAAAAACTTTCGTTTGGAATTGAGGAGGTTGGCGACGGGAATCTAAATTATAAGTTGGAAGTTAATTCGAAAGATGAACTTGGCGTTGTTGCTTCAAGGTTTAATGATATGTCAACCAAACTTGATGCTGCGCATAAAGAAATTGAGGAATGGAGTGAGACTTTAAATCTAAAGGTTGAGGAAAAGTCCGAAGAGTTACGCAAGATCTACGGACAGGTAATGCAGATAGAAAAACTTGCATCGCTTGGAAAACTTTCCGCAACTGTTGCACACGAATTAAATAATCCGCTTGAGGGAATTTTAACATACAGCAAACTGGTTTCCCTAAAACTTTCCCGGGAACCCAATGCGGATGAATATAAAAAATTAATTGAATACTTGAATTTAATTGCCGATGAATCCGCACGATGCGGAAAAATTGTTAAAGATTTGCTTCTGTTTTCTCATCGAAGTGATAATGAATTCATTGATGCGGATTTGGTAACCGCCATAGAAAAAAGTATACAACTCATTAATCATCATCTTGAAATAAACAAAATAGAACTGATAAAAGAACTTGAGGTAGATAGCGTAGTTCTAAAATGCAATCCTCAAAAAATACAGCAGGCATTAATTTCGATTCTTATAAATGCTATTGAAGCAATGCCCGGCGGCGGAAGACTGACAGTTAAACTAACCCGTGAAAATAATGATGCAATCATCCGTGTTGAAGATCAGGGTGCCGGGATAGCGGATAAAGACATCGCAAATATTTTCGAACCATTTTATTCGACCAAGGAAGCGGGTTCAGGCACGGGATTAGGGCTTGCAGTGGTTTACGGAATTGTTAACAACCATAACGGTAAAGTTGAAGTTGAAAAAACCTCGGCGGAAGGCACAACATTTAAAATTGTATTTCCATTAATGAAAAATGATTCGGAATTATCATGAACAAAAAAGAAAGAATACTAATAGTAGACGACGAAAAAATTGTGCGGGAATCTCTCTTCCATTGGTTCGAAGAAGAGGGCTATCTTGTAGAAATTGTAGACTCCGGAGAGAGCGCCTGGCATATGTTCGAAAAAAACAAATACGACCTTCTGCTTGTGGATATGAAAATGCCGGGCGTAAGCGGGCTGGATCTTCTAAGCAAAGTTCGCTCGGTTGATAAAAATGTTATCTTTATAATGATAACAGCATTTGCTTCAGTGCCCACAGCCATAAAAGCGCTAAAGGAGGGCGCTTACGACTATGTTACAAAGCCAATCGATCCGGAGGAGTTGTCTCATCTCGTTAAAAAAGCTCTCGAACAAAAAGCTTTAAAAAATGAAAATGAAAAACTTCGTAATAGCATTGAAGAAATAATAAAGCCGGATAACCTTATCGGAGAGTCTCCGCAGATGAAAAAAATATTCGAACTTATTCAAACAGTTGCTCTCACCGATAATACGGTTATGATTCGCGGTGAGAACGGAACCGGAAAAGAACTTGTTGCCAAAGCTATTCATATAAACAGTAAGAGGCGGTACTTCCCCATTATTACAGTTAATTGCAGCGCACTTGCGGAACCTATTCTCGAAAGCGAGTTATTCGGGCATGAAAAAGGCGCATTTGCAGGGGCGCAGTTTAAACGTAAAGGTAAGTTTGAAATGGCTGATGGCGGCACGATTTTTTTAGTGGAAATAGCCGCTATCTCACCTAAAATACAGTTCGAAATTTTACGCGCGATCCAAACTAAACAATTTAAAAGAGTTGGCGGCAATGAAAACATTAACAGCGATTTCCGCGTAATCATTGCAACTGACAACTTGCTCGAAGAAATGGTTAAGCGGGGAAATTTCCGCGAAGACCTTTATTACCGTCTAAATGTGTTCACTATTAATGTTCCTCCGCTGCGAGAGAGAAGAGAAGATATTCCATTACTTGCTTATTACTTCCTGTCTAAATATTCAACTGCTATGAATAAACCGGTTAAAAGTATCTCACAGGAAGCAATGGATTTTTTTGTAAAGTTCGATTGGCCCGGGAATGTGCGCGAATTAGAAAATGCGATTGAGCGCGCCGTTGTAATTGGTAAAGACGATAAAATAAAAGTGTGCGATCTGCCCTTCCATCTTTCCAATAATATTATTCCGGAAGATATGGGTGATAAAAGTTTATCCGCATTCGAGAAAAAGCATATTCAAAAAGTGCTTTTAGAAAACAACTGGAACATCTCGCGATCTGCTTCGATATTAAAAATTGACCGCGTTACGCTTTATAATAAAATAAGCAAGTACGAAATACCAAAGCCCAATTGAAGAAAACTAATATTGCGCCGGTCATTGTATCCGTTTTAGTTTGTTGATAATGTTTTGTTTTAATTGTTCGGACTCATTAGTTTAAATTTTTGTTTGCCTTTGTTTTTCGGTAATGCCCCAAAAAATGTTAAAGGTCAACAGCTGCTGTGGTTACTAATACTAATTTTATTAACTACCCTTTACTAAAGTAAGTTGTTTGTACATTCCTTTGGTATCAAATGATACTAACCTGCAACATCATATTAAAAGTTATTGAAAAAACTATCTCTGGCGATTTTATTCGGTTTAATGGTTTAATCTTCTTCAAAAATAGAAAATGCACACTTCTAACTTATCTCTCTGGCTCTCTCACTCCGTTGCTCACATACTAAACCAATAAGTAAACTTAATCATAAAAATATTGTCCGGTTTTTGATCCATCAACCGATTGAAATTTTTTGAAAACTGGAATTGTCCCATCTCTTCATAATCGGAACGAGTTTGTGTCCACACAAAATAAAGAACCGAACCCGGCAAATACTCCCATCGAAGTACGGCATTACCCCGCAAAGATTTGAAATTAAAATCGGGGTTGCCCACTTCTACAATTCCAGCCGGACCGGAACCATCGGGATCGGCAGTATAATCATCTTTGTTAAAAGTAGAGCCTTCCTGTCCATAAACAAGAAAATCATAACTTGACGCCCTCTTTAATTCTTTGAAGCTGTAATAATCACCGGAAGAGATTAAAGGCTGAACATAAAGCTGAAGACTTAGGCGCGGATTAAAAATCCAGTTCAATCTTATGCCAGCGCCTACGGTGTGTTGTTTCATTTCTGCGAACACGTATCGCCTGCCAAAAGTATTAACAGCGTATTGATCTTCTTTTGAAGTAACCCATTGTGCATTTTCCAGGTTATACGAATAGAACGGGCTAAAACTTATCGAAACATTTGACACTGGTTTAAACTCCAACGATGTTCCGGCTTCAAGGCTGCGCGAGCCATCGGATTGATAAGTGTAACCGTAAACTCCTATAACAATATCTTTTCGACTGTCACTGTTTATATTTAAACTGACCTGGTAGCCGGATGGATTAGATGTCAACGGACCCCCTCTTGTTCGGCGGTTGCTTATTGTTTCCGGATTGTATGCCAAGTTCCAACCCATGTTGTAATAATTTAAAAACTCAATACTCCCGAAATGGAAGATTCCCTGCCCGTTAACATTTCCATCGAAATCCGAGTTGCTGAACAGCGCCCCGCCGAGTTCCAAATAACGGTAAAAATCTGTAGGATCTGTCCAATGATAGCCTGCTCCGGCATGTGCGTTTATTTGATCTGCACGCCACATAAAGCCGGCATCATTAACATCAAAGCCCGGCGAAATCAAACCGAAAGCAGTGTTCATAAAAAAGTTACCTTTTTGTTTGTTTATGTAAAAACGCATTGCATATCCGCTAAGGGAATTTGCGGAACTATCCACACCAAAATTCTTTGCATCTGGGCGTTGAAAATAGTGGCGGGAGTTTCTTTGCACTTCAGTTATTCTTTCGCTTGTTCCTGTTATATGCGATGCGCCAACCCAGCCGGTGAATACCCACGATTTTGATGAATCGAGAAAAGACCAGCCATCTAATCCGAATGTGTACCCGCCGCTGTTTATCTCTGATCGTAATCTGTCATCTTTAAATGCGCGCTGTGTAATTGTGGAAATAAAACCGAGTGATTGAAAACCTTCATCAAACTCTTTCTGAACTCTGAATATTCCGGAATAAGTGAACGGTTCAACTTCGGTTTCAAACCTGCTTCCGTTGTACTGATACTCTGCATATTCACGTCTCGTGACTGCCTGGATTGTTCCAACATTCCAGTTTCCGTTCAACTTACCTGTAAGTTTTGATGCAGCTAAAATATGTGTGCCTGCAGGATAATCGGCATAATCATTATCAGGTAAACTTCCCTCCGGCACTTTTCCAATACGCCGGCTATAAAAGAAGTCGGGGTTGCTCCAATTAAAGCCCCAATAACTTCGCGCGCCCCCCTGCCCGAAATTAAATATACTTGAACCTTCAACGAAGAAGGGTCTTTTTTCGGAATAAAAGGTTTCAACGTCGCTAAGGTTTATTACAGCGGGATCAATTTCCACCTGACCAAAATCGGGATTGATAGTTGCATTAAGTGTTAAGTTTGAACCGATTCCCATTTTTAAATCAGCACCGATACCGGGCAGGTATTTTGATCCGTTATTAAATGGATCATTAGCGGCTGGATGCGTGTATTCGGCTTTAGTAGTTATATAAGGAAGAATTTCAAACTGCGAACCCGGTTTAATATTTTCCATACCGATTAATGAAACAAAGTGAGAAACGAATCCACTTTCATTTTTAGGAACATAAACGTAATAATCTCTTTCATTTTTCCGCGCAATAAATCTGCTGAAATTAACGCCCCATTCATTTATATCTGCGTCTTTAAATCGAAGCTGCGAAAAAGGGATTTTAAATTCTGCCGTCCAACCGCTGCCGTTCAATTCTACTTTCCCTTCCCAAACACCGTCCCAGGAGTTGTCATCCCAATCGTCATTAAAAAGCACACCGTCCATATAAGCGCCGGCAGCATTAAGTCCGAAAAAATAACCGCTGCGTTTATCATTGTAAGGGTCCAGGTAAACCACGAATTTATCCGCCTCCACATAATCATCACGGCGGGCAAGCCTGGCAACGATTGAATCAGGTGAAGAGTCGTACATCCTTGCTGCGATATAAATTGCTCCTTCATCATACGCAATTCTTACTTCCGTATTTTCACTTGCCGGTTTTCCTTCGTTTGGGTCGCGTTGAATAAAACCAGAGATCAATTCGCTGTTTTTCCAAATGTCTTCATCAAGTATTCCGTCAACAATAATTGTCTGATTAGATTTGGCAGCTTTAACTGCAGATCTTTTCTGCGGATTACTGCTGACTGTAACAGTTAACAACAACAGTAGTATTGTTATTAATTTTAAACTTATCTTCATACTGTCTTTCATTTTTAGTATTAGACTAATCAAACTTAATTTTGTTATGCAATTTCGCCCGCTCATTACACAAATGCATCTTTAATTTTGTATGTGGTTATTTCTGCTGACAACCGGTTTAATTTTTCTTTTTGTTTAATCTAACACATCATCACATTCAAGAGGATGTTACTTCAACCGAAATTTAGTGTGTAATTAGCAAAAATACTCTTCGAAAATTATTAAGAACCTTTCTTAGAACTTTTAAATTATATTGTAGATCGAAGCGAAGCTTCGATAATCCGTTAGCTGACGGATCGCATAGTTGAATGATTGGATGATTGGAGGTTAATGTAAGACACAACCCAAATTTTCCTCTGATATTTAGTTGCCGGCTTTGCTGTGCTAAGAATGGATGAATATTGCAATCGATTGCTGCCGACTGTTTGGTTCTTTCTTTCACGGCTTAACCTGGAGCAATGCCGGTTTTTAAATCGAGAAGGCTGAAATATTTGCGGATAAAAAATATTTAAATTCTATTTTTAATCAAATCAAAAACTGATTTGAGAAAATAAGTTGGTTTTATATTGCTGCCGTTTGAATAAAACTTTACACCGGTTGAAACTAATGCAGTATCCGCTCCAAGTAAGAGGCCCATAGTTATATCGGTTTCCATCCTATCGCCGCATAGTAGTACTTTGCCGCATTCGGTTTTTAGTTTAGTTTTAATCTCTTCAATCATGTATTGGGATGGTTTGCCGAAATGTTTTTCGAGCTTGCGGTGAGTGCGTTTTTCGAGAGCAGAAATTGTAGCTCCGGCGTCCATAACTTCACCATTTTCAACCGGGCATGTATCATCTATATTTGCAGCATAAAATTTTGCGCCTTTCTCAAGCGCCCGCGCAGCTATTTCAAGCTTATTGTAATTAAGCGTTGTATCGAGAGTAACAAGCAAAACATCTACGTTGGCAGGATTGTCCGTATAAAATAGACCGGCTTCAGCAATCTCTTTTATAAATATTTCTTCCCCAATTGCAAAAAACTTTTTACCGTAGTAATATCTTTGCAAATAATTTTTAAGAACTGTTGTCGCCGTGATAATTTCATTTAGATTTAGTTGAACCCCAAAAGCATTTAACAAATTAAAGTAATCTTCCGAGCGTCCTGTAGTTTTATTTGAAACAAATAAAATCTGCTTGCCTGCTTTTCTTAAATAATTTACTGTGTCTCCAGCATTAGGAATAATTTTGTCACCTAAATAAATCGTTCCGTCAAGGTCGAAAATAAATGCTTCATACTTTTCAATCATCATAAAGCAGGATACAGCTTATAAATCTTAAACGAGACCGGATTCATTTCTACGTCCAATAAAACAGAGGATTCACCGGAAGAAATCATTCCCTGTTCCCCGTTCCATAAATTTTGATACTGAAGTTTTTCACCTTCGAGAGGGAGTTTAAATTTTACTTTTTCATTGCCGGAATTGAACAGACAGAGGATCCATTCGCCGCCGAGTTTACGTTCAAAAGCAACAACACCCATATCGTCATTTGAATAAATAAAACGAACCGAACCTTTTTGAAGAGATGAATTTTTGTTATGAATATCACCGATCTTTTTATAAAAATTCAAGAGGTCTTTGTTTTGTTCAACTTTATATGTGCCGAAACCTTTTTTGAATCCTGATGATTCGTTTATCACTTCATCTACATATTTGAAGTTGTCCCAGATCATCGGTTTTCGGTTGTGCGGATCATCGGCGCCCCACATGCCTATCTCGTCTCCGTAATAAATCATAGGCGCGCCGCGGTAAGTCATCTGAAATGCGGCAATAAGTTTTTGTTTTTCATAAGATTGCTTTGACGGCTTGCCGGGATTGTAGTTGTTATTTCCTTCATTTGCATCGTTATCAAATTTGCGGTCGGGATTTTCAATCATAGAAGACAATCTTTCGGTATCATGGCTGCCGATTAAATTTTGGAGTGCATATAAATTATCTTCCGGATAATTATTGTCAACCTCTTCTAAATCAGTAACAAATTTAGAAGCAGAAATTTTATCTTTAACATCTATGAAAAAATTTTTAACAGAATAAGCAAAATTATAATTCATCAAGGCATCGAATGCGCCGTCCTCAGAAATAAAATCGGGAGAGAGCTCCCATAACTCGCCAATGATAATAGCCTCATTGTTTAACGAACGGACAAGTTTACGCCAATCTTTCCAAAAACCAAATGGCACTTCGCGGGCAACATCAAGACGCCAGCCATCAATGCCGTCCGAAGGATCGCCGTCGCCATCCGGGTCCATCCATTTTTTTGTTGCATGATAGATGTACTGTTTTGGTCCCTCGAGCAAATCATTTGCTGTGCGGTTAAATTCCGGCAGAGATTTAATATTCCACCAGCCTTTGTAATCAAATTCATTTTCAGTTGTCGCGGGATTATCAAACTTTTTTATGATGTACCAATCTTTATACTTAGACTTTTCGCCATTATTGATGATATCCTGAAATGCCCAAAACTGCACCCCGGTATGGTTAAACACACCGTCAATAATTATTCTCATTCCCCGTTTATGAACTTGATTTACAAGCTCGAGAAAAAGTTTATCCGCTTCTGTCCACATCCACGTCGAAGGTTCATCCGGAATTTCCTGTTCCATTAATTTTTTGTCACCTTCGGGATCGGGTCCAAAATTTACATCAATATGGTGATATGTTGAGCCATCATACTTGTGAAGCGAAACCGCTTCGAACACAGGATTTAAATATATTGCGCCGACGCCGAGTTCTTTAATATAATCGAGATGATCGATTATCCCTTGAATATCCCCGCCATATCTTCTTTCATAAAAATGATAACGGGTCTTCCCGGTTTTATTTTTCTCCCATTGCTGCCGCGAAAACCAATTAGATGTCCATTGTGTTACTTTCCAATTATCAGGTTTGTAATCGGAAAAAATAAAAACTTTATCCGCTTTTGGGTCGTTTGATTTATCTCCATTTGCAAACCGCTCAGGAAATATTTGGTACCACACGACACCCTTAGCCCATTCAGGCACACTTTGGGCAAAGGAAGAAAGCGATATCAAAAAAATAAAAAGGAGTATTTTTATTTTCATAAAGAAAGTTCCTTTTTCATTATGGCAAGAGACTCTTCAATAGAATGAGGTTTAAAACCAAACTCTGATTCTGCTTTAATTGTAAGCAGCCCCGACTTCAAAGGTCGTTTTGCCGGTTGGTTTAAATCTTCGGTAACTATTTTTTTAATGAGCGATTTATCAAGTTGAAAATAATCTGCAATCTTTATTGTGAAATCATAACGGGATAAAAATTCTCTTCCGCCTATATTATACAATCCGTATTTTTTAAATTCTATGATCTTACTGATTGCCTGAACCAGGTCATCGATAAAAGTTGGGTTGTTGATCTGATCGGTTACAATTCTTATTTCTTTTCCTGCGCGAAGTGAACTTACAACCCAGCGGACAAAGTCAGGGCGGCTGTCGGCAATACCAAAAAGAACATTCGTACGAATTATAGTATTGAACACCCCGCTTGTGTTCAAAACATTTTCGGATGCAAGTTTAGTGCGTCCGTAATATCCAAGCGGGTTAGTCCGCGATTTTTCCGAATATGGTCCTCTCTTACCGTCAAAAACATAATCGGTGGAAATATGAATTACATGCGCATCAATTACGCGCGCTGCTTCTGCAACATACTCCACACCTTTCACATTAACTTTCCAGGCGGTTTCCCGTTCGGTTTCGCTTAAATCTACATTTGTAAAAGCAGCCGTGTTAATAATAAAATCAGGGCAAAAATTATAAACGACTTGTTTAAAATCATCCCGATTAGTCAGGTCAACACACTTATAATCTACATTTGAAAACACGGCTTCATCTTCAAGCGAAACACCGAGTAATTCATAATTCTTTGCGAGTGCCAGATTAAAAATCGTTCGCTGCCCCAGCATGCCGTTTGCGCCGGTTATTAAAATTCTTTTCTTAATTAAATCTTCGGGAAACATCATTCTTCAAGTTCTTAAACATAAAAAATTCATCGTACGAAACAGCAATTCCAGCCGCCCTATTAGCCTTTAACAAAGCATCCAATAAATTTGCATCTTTAATATAATTATAAAAAAACACTGCCCCAAAGATATCACCGCAGCCTACTTTGTTTTTAACGACTAATTTTTCGGCAGAGACAAATACCGATTCAATCTCGCTGCCGTTTTTCACATAAGCTCTTACGCCCAGTTCACCTTTGGTAATGATCAATATTTTCACACCGCTTTTGAGCACTTCCGAAGCAATAGCGTTAATATTCTTTTTATCCGAGAGTGTAAATATTTCGTTCTCGTTGGTTTGCAAAATATCTATACATCTTAACCATTTTACTTTATTCGGCACAGGACGAAAAATTCTTTCCAACTTTTCGTTCATTCCGCGTGAAAGTGAATGAAGATCGAAGTAAATCAATCCGCCGAAATTATTTCTTAGCACTTGCAACTCTTCCGGCTCAATTTCAAAACCTGTAATCATATTTATCAAAATGCCGTCAAACCCAAAATCGTACTGCTGCGGAAGATTTAGTTTTGTAGTTATGTTGGTATATCGTTCTTCTCTTTCTTTATCGGGATGAATAGTTAGATGAATTTCGGGAACTTCATCCAATTCTTCGACATACTTTTTGTTGAATCCGGAATAGACATCGTCAAAAAGATGATAATTGTTCTTTAACGATGTATGAAGAAACATTTCATCTTCTGCTGCTTTGATAGATGAAACGGCAAGAGCCGTGTAATAAAGCCCGCCGGGCTGGATAACTTCCTTCGCATTTTTAATTATGTGGTCTTCAACAGAATGACCTATTAATAAAAGTTTCATATCATTCTAAACTTATTTGGGTGGTTACATAAGCGGGAAGTTTTTCTTTGAACATAATAGTAATCCTTTTCGTCTCTTCAATTTTTCCATATCCTTCCGAAAAAAGCGAAGTGGTTACACTGCTTTTAAGCGAAACCGATGAGCCTTTTATTTGCAATTTAATGTTAGAATGTCTGCCCGACGCCGTATAAGTGTTTTCGCCTATACTAATAAGTTTGATATTCGGATGGAAAAGAAATCCCGCTACAACTTTGTGAACATCTCCTCCAATAAACTCATCTCTGATCTCAATAATTTTTTGTGCTTTATGATAGTGAAAGTTTCTTTTAACAATTACAGGATCTGTTAATCGCGCATAACCATAATGCTGAATTGAAAGAAAGTCTTCCTCTTTGTTTGAACGCCATTCAATTAGTTTCGGTTTTGTTATGTCATCTTTTATTTTAAAAAGACCATCGAGTTCTGAAAGTTCTTCATCGTCAACATAAGCAGTATTATGATTTTTTACAGAACGAAATTTGTTCCGCAATACGTTATCTGCATAGATAGAATATGTTCCGGGATCAACAATAATATTTTCATCCATGTAAAAAAGTTCAAAACTAAAAGTATCGTTATGCCCGGGCGCACCCAGTCCGCGTTTTCCTATTTCCCCTGCCTCAATAAAAAGGTGAAGGTTGTCGTCTTTTAAAATATAATGCCCGCCTTTAACAAAGCCTGACGAAGAATTGTTTTTTTCAATTCTTATGGATTTATATTCATCTGCGGCGTTTACTCCAAACATCAAAACAACTTCCGGAGTTACTTCTTTTTCAGCATCTTTAAATTTGGGTTCTTTAAATAAATATGCCCCGGCAGCCATTACTGAAGAATAGTCGGGCTGTTCATTTAATATGTTAATCGGTAAAATTCTACCGACAATAGCGTCTCCTATTTGCGGAACTGAATTATCATCTCTTAAATAAGCTGATTGCACTTCAAACATTAACTTTAATTTTTCATTATAGAGTTCTGTGAAACTAAATCCTTCGCGGGTCAGCAAAGTTTTTCCAAGATAAAAAACCTCAAGTAAAACAGAATGAAGCGGCACTGATTGTTCATAACTTACTCCGTCTTCATGAACTTGTTCTCTCATTTCCTGTTCAAAACCGGAATAAGCAAACTCAATATTTTTTTTGCCATAATAAGATCTTTTTAAGAAAATCCCCGCGGCTGTGAGCGCCAATAGGTTTACAAGATAGGAGCTTCCTCGTTTACCGGCGTATTCAAGATTATTTTCAATAAACAAAGTGTGATGAAGTACAAAATCAAATAGTGTGTTATAAATGTTTTCATCAACTAAAGAGGAGTTAATAAAAAACCCAAAAGAGAACAAAACATTAATTAGCCGTATTGAAACTTCTGAAGTTTTTATCCAGTTAACTCCGGTGCAAAATCTATTTGAAGAAATAAAATCCTTAAACAAGTTTAGGAAATGCGAAGTATATTTTTCATTGCCGGTTAAAAAATATGCGCGGCTTAAAATAATGCCCTGGTGAAAGCGGGCAATATACCATGTGTTTTTTATATCAACACCCACCGGCGCATCGGTAAAATCAAGCATCCAGCTTAATGATTTTTCCCACTCGTACTTTGCTGCGTAATCGTAATTCCATTTAATATTTTCACCGGGTGACAACAGCTGTTTGCCGGGAAGCAGATATTCATTTCTCAAAACTGCACCGGCTTTTTTAATTACTTCGGCAGTGTCTTCAATCAATTCAAGTGTGTTTTTTAATCTTACTTTTTCTTCATCGGATGAAAAAAAAGTAAACGGGAACGTCTCTTTTATTTGTTGAAGTTCGTCACCTTTGATTTTGTCATAAGCCGGCAGTTTTATATTTTTTTGCGAATAATAAGAAGCTTCCACTTCCCGCCGGAAAAGTTTTTTACGGACGATGTTATAGTTTATGTGATTTATGTAATCGAAGATCTTCATTTTGTAATATCGGGTGTATGAACCGGTTAATTGGTTTTCACCATTAAAATTATAAGTATATATTAGTTCACTAAATTTTTACCCATCAAATTTAATAAAATAAGGAACGTATGAAAATCGGAATTACATGCTATCCAACTTACGGCGGAAGCGGAGTAGTTGCTACAGAACTTGGTAAAGCTCTTGCAAAACGGGGGCATCAAATTCATTTTATAAGTTATGCTCTCCCTTTTAGGTTAGATAGTTTTGTTGAAAATATTGTTTTTCATGAGGTTGAAACAAGCAGTTATCCGTTGTTCGAGTTTCCGTTGTATAGCCTGGCGCTTGCAAGTAAAATGGTAGAAGTTGCCAGGTATGAAGATCTCGACCTTCTTCATGTTCACTATGCCATCCCTCATGCAAGCAGCGCATATCTTGCCAAACAGATGTTGAAAGGGAAAAAAGATTTAAAAATTATAACAACTCTTCATGGTACAGATATTACACTCGTCGGTCTTGAGCCATCGTTTTTGCCTCTTGTAAAGTTTAGCATTAAAGAAAGCGACGGAGTGACGGCAGTTTCCCGTTTCTTAAAAGAAAAAACGCTCACTAATTATAACATTGAAAAAGATATTGAAGTAATTCCTAATTTTATTGACACAAATATTTATAAACCTATCAGCAACAGCGAGTTTAAAAAATATATTGCACCAAACGGCGAAAAAATTTTAATGCACACTTCAAACTTTAGGCCTGTAAAACGCGTCCCCGATACAATTAAAATTTTTGAACAGGTTTTTAAAGAAATCCCTTCTAAACTCGTTTTGGTTGGTGATGGGCCTGAAAGAAGTGATTGCGAAAAACTCTGCCGCGAAATTAATTTGTGCGACCATGTAAAATTCCTCGGCAAGCAGGATGGTCTTGTTGACATATTAAATGCAGCCGATGTTTTTCTCATTCCCTCTCAATCGGAGAGTTTTGGACTTGCTGCTCTCGAAGCAATGGCTTGCGGCGTTCCTGTTGTAAGTTCGAGTGTGGGTGGTTTGCCCGAATTGGTAAAACATAACGACTCGGGATTTATTGCTGAGATAGGAGATATAGATAGAATGTCTAAGTACGTTATTGACCTGCTGACGAACTCAAGGAAATATGAAATATTCTCAAACAACGCGCGCAGACGTGCCATAGAACTTTTTGGAATTGATAAAATAGTTCCCTACTATGAAAATTATTATCAAACTGTATTAGAAGAAAAAGTATCTGCCTGATGAATATCTATTGTGCCGGCGCAATTAAGGGTGATATTAGCTATCAGCAATATTATAAAATAATAATTGAAGAAGTTGCGAAACGAAATATAAACGCATTATCGGAATTAAATATTAAGCTGCAATTAAAAACAAAACTTAATGACAAAGAAATATATGAGCGAGATATTCAATGGTTGAATAACAGCAAGGCTATGATTGCCGAAGTTTCCGGCGCAAGCCTTGGAGTTGGATTTGAAATTGGTTACGCGCTCTTCCATTTAAATATTCCGGTGCTGGCACTGTATCATAAAAATGTTGATAAAGTTTCCGCAATGATTACCGGCTGTTCTTCCCCGTTGCTTGATATTTTTCAATATGCTGAAACAGATGAATTAAAAGAATACATAAACAACTTTATTTTAAAAATCAAATCTTTATGACAGAAAGAGAATTCATCATCCGTTTTTCATCTTCTCTTTCAGAGGAAGGGATAAAAACTTTTCCGGGTGATTTTCTTACTGCTGATAAAACAAGGGAAGTTAAACTCGCAGGTAAAACTCTTCTGCCCGGCGAACAATTTTTTGGTAAATTTGAAATAACTACGATTGACGGAACTCCGGTGATGCAGGCAAACAGCTACATCGAAGCTAAATATATTGTATATGCCGGAAAAAGTAAGCCGGCATTTATTAGAGTTCCAACTGATGACAATGAAATTAAATTTACCGTTACGGCGTATGAAAAATATCTTGACGCAATTACAAAGCGGGCTGAATCCGATTTCAAAAAAATATTTCCCGACTCTAAAAACTTAAACAGCACAGTTAATGAAATTTTTAGAATTCTAAATCTTATTAGGTATTAATCACTTTGATAGAAGTAAGCGATAAAGTTCATAAATATCTTCAATCGTTATACGGGACCGAGGCAGCGGGCAAATATTTAGATTTTATTAAATCGGATCCATCTCAATATATTCGGGTTAACCTTCTTAAAATTTCTACTGAAGGCTTGGTCAGGCGATTGTTAACAAAGTATAATATTAAATCTGTTCCCGTAGCAGGAATAAAGAACGCATTAAAAATTCAAAGCGATTCTCATATTCTCGGCAAAACTTTAGAACATATACTCGGCTACTATTATATTCAGGGGTTATCTTCCATGCTGCCGCCGCTTGTTTTAAATCCTTCAAAAGAAGATATCGTTTTGGATTTATGTTCTGCGCCCGGCTCAAAAACTACAAGCATTGCTGAGATGATGGAAAGCAACGGTACCCTGCTCGCAAATGAAATTGCAATTGACAGAGTGAAAATGCTTGTCTTCAACATAGACCGTATGAATTTAATGAACACAGCAGTTCTTCATTTTAAAGGCGAGCAGTTAAGTAAAATTTATAACAACCATTTTGATAAAATTCTTGTTGACGCCCCTTGCAGCGGACTCGGAATAATTCAGAAAAAAGGGGAGGTGAATAATTGGTGGTCTCTTGAAAGAGCAAGTAAACTTGGCGATTTGCAGTTACGATTACTCATAGCAGCTATAAAAATGGTTAAACAGGGCGGAGAAATTATTTACTCAACATGCACTTTAACCGTGGAAGAAAACGAAGCCATCATAAATAAAGCGCTCCGAAAATACCCGGTTGAACTTGAAGATATTTCGCTTCCGGTAAATTCAATTGATGCTTTTAGTTCGTTCGCAGGGGAAATGTTTCATCCCTCAATTGTAAAAGCGAGAAGAATATTACCCTGGGAAGTAGACAGCGACGGATTTTTTATTGCTAAATTCAGAAAAACAGAAGAGACGCAATCACCCGAAAAAAATCAAATCAAACCATCAAACCTTAAACTCGTTTCATCTTCGAGTAAAGAAATAAAAAAATATCTCTCTTACATCAGCTTAACTTTTGGTGTTGATGAGCCGGTATTTGCAGAGTATAAATATATCGTAAAAGCGGGCGACATATATTTTGTAAATGCCGGATGGGATGAAGATAATTTATCTCTCTTTGAAAGAATTGGAACACGCTTTGGAGTTGTAAATAAAAACGGCGAGCTTACACTTCACACACAAGCAGCCGAAACTCTGAATGAGCGAATCACAAAAAATATTTATGAGATTACCGGTAAAGATGAATTAAAAATATATCTTGACGGCGGCATTATTAAAAAACAGCCGGATATTAAAAACCAATGTGCCGTTAAGTATGAAGGCATGATAATAGGAACAGCCGTAGTTACCGATTCGGGAATAAAAAGCCGTTTCCCAAGAGCCAAACGTACACAGGAAATTTTTATTGCTTGAAATATTTTTCGTAAAGTGATTCATAAATTTATAATCCGTTCGCATCCGTGTTAATTCACGTCTAAACTTTTGAGCAGATGTAAACTAATTTCTGCTTCTCCATTTCATCAACGCATAAACTTTTGCAGATAACTCTTTCATTATCGGCAGCGCTTCTTTTTCCGGAATCGGAGTGAAGCAGGATATTATATACTTTATTTCGCCGTCGTCAACTATGCCTGCATCATTTGTCCAATAGCTCCACCAGCCTGTTTTGTTATAGTACATCGCATTAAGCGGCAGCCCTTGCGCCAGTTTGCTTTTGTCAAGCTGCCTGCCGAGTAGAACTTTCATTTGCATGCTTACCCATGGATTGATTAACTCCTTTTTTCTCAATCTTATATAAAAAATCAGCGGTATGAAGCGCAGATGTTTCAGTGCCTCGTATAGTTACATAATCCGGGTCTTCAAACTTGCGGTTTAAAAATTTGCGCGTTACTTCGCTGCCCTGCCAGTTGTATTCCTCAATCATTTTATTGATTTGAGTTCTACCGGCAATATCAATTAAACAATTTGCGGCAGAATTATCACTTCGTGTAATCATTAAATCGAGTAAGTAATTAATTGTTACCGTATCGCCATCGTTTAACAGAGCTCTCGGGTCGAATGAAATTTCTTTTGTTTTGTCCACAGCATTAGGAGCCCTAACAATGTACTCATCATTAAGTTTATATTTTCCCCCGCTTATTTGATGCAGCACTTCGGCAGCAACATAAATTTTATAAACACTTGCCGGATATATAAAGTTTGAGTAATTAAAACCGCTGATAACCGGTTCGTTTCCGTCCAAGTCGATTACTGCAAAAGAAATTTGCTCTATGCCATCTTCGCCGACATCAAAATCTTCATCTAATTTTAGTTCCTTTATAATATTGTTAATTTGCTCATCGAGGTTTTTATCAGTCTTGTAATAAAGCGGCGCTGTAGTATTTTGCGGAAAGGAAAATGCCGTTAGAAAAAAGAATAGCAGAAGTTTTGTCATTAAGGCTCCAAATTTATCTTAATATTATAGAGGATTTAACGATGCTTAATATACAGATTTTCGGAATAAAGAAGTGCAGCGACACACGTAAAGCAGAACGCTTTTTTAAAGAAAGAGGCATCAACTTTCAATTTCGTGACCTGGAAGAGATGGGCATTGCAAAGGGAGAACTTGAAAATATTCGGCGCTCAATTCCCTTGGATGACCTGTTAGATAAAGAAAGCAAACAATTCAAAAAAAGAAATTTGTCGTATATGGTATTTAACACCGAAGAAGAATTACTGGGCGATCCGCTTTTATTTAAAACACCAATTGTAAGAAACGGAAAAATATCTACTATTGGTTATGCCCCGCACATCTGGAATGAATGGATTAAAAAATAAGTGTTTTTTCCTTTATAGCTTTGCAATATAAGTTTGAGTTTTGATTGGAAAGAAATAGTTAACTGATGTGTCTTGGGTTTTTGTTGTAATGAAAAGTCTCAGTTGTTTTTTTTGCTTCTCGCATTTACGACTGGTAAATTTGAGTAGTAAATTTTTTCATTCTTGAAGAATTTTTTATCGCATAGTTAAAATCATGCTATTATTACTTATGGGCATCTCTAAAAACAAAGTGTTATTGTCCGTTGGCTATTGCGTTAGTTAACGGACGATCCCAGTGTAGAATTTTGAGATTGCTTCGCTCCCAAATCCGTTAGTTAACGGATCGCAATGACTTTTCTCTTGTGTCATTGCGAACGAGTCTTCGAGTGAAGCAATCTGATTCATTTGTTGAGATTGCTTCGTGCTGCGCCCTCGCAATAACAGTGAGGTCATTCTTTTGATAAATAAAGGCAATACCTTTTTTGGTAACTCGCAATGACAATTGATTTTAAGATTTTAGAGATGCCCTTATAGCAATTAGAGTCGTAACAGTTTTTGCATGAGACTTTGACCGGCAAAGTTGGAAGCTATTTTAAGCAAATTATTTTCCACGTTAGCATCCGGATGCTTTTAACAAGTTGGTAATTTTTAATTTTGAATTGTTCATTGTTAATTGCGGTTAACCCCGCAAGGAGATTGTTATGGACGAAAAAGACTTCAAACCCGAATCCCTTATGATGTCTTACGGTTATAAGCCGGAGCTGTCCGAGGGAGCAATTAAGTGCCCGATTTTTCAGACATCAACATTCGTTTTTAAAAGCGCCGAAGACGGCAAAGCATTTTTTGAAGTTGCTTACGGTCTTCGGGAAAAAGGACCAACCGAAGAATTAGGACTCATCTACAGCCGCTTGAATAACCCCGATCTCGAAATACTTGAAGACCGTCTTACACTATGGGACGGGGCGGAAAGCTGCGCTGTTTTTGAAAGCGGATTAGCGGCAATTACAACATCATTATTAGAATTTCTAAAACCCGGCGACCTTCTTTTACACAGCGAACCTGTTTACGGCGGAACAAACCATTTCATCGATCATGTGTTAACAAAATTTGGAATTGAACATGAACACTTTTCCGCTCACGAAACCTGCGACGCCGTTATAACAAGATTACAAAAAACCGGGAAGGACAAAAAACTTGCGATGGTGTATATCGAAACGCCGGCTAATCCTACAAACGCATTGATTGATATAAAAGCCTACAGCGAGCTGGCAAATAAATATTCAACTGAAGAAAAAAAAGTTTTAGTCGCCGTTGACAATACTTATATGGGACCGCTATGGCAGCATCCATTAAAACACGGCGCTGATCTGGTTTTATATTCTGCGACGAAATTCATCGGCGGGCACAGTGATGTAATTGCCGGTGCGGTTCTCGGCTCCCAAGATCTGATTACAAGAATTAAAACTCTCCGAACTTTTCTTGGCAACATGGCTGGTCCGTGGACGGGATGGTTGTTGATGAGAAGTCTTGAAACATTAAAAGTTAGAATGGAAGCCCAGGCAAATAACGCTGTAAAAGTTGCAGCATTTTTAATTGATCACCCCAAAGTTGAAAAAGTTTATTTTCCCGGACTTTTAAAGGAAGGCGAGCCACAGTTTGATATTTTTACAATGCAGTGTTTATCTGCCGGCTCAATGCTTTCATTCGATGTAACGGGAGGTGAAGAGGAAGCTTTCAATTTCTTGAACAACCTAAAACTTATCAAACTGGCTGTAAGCTTAGGAAGCACCGAATCTCTTGCCGAACATCCGGCAACAATGACGCATATTGATGTGTCGCCGGAAAGCCGACAATTAATGGCAATAACAGATAAACTTATTAGGCTCTCGGTAGGAATTGAAAACTGCGATGATCTGATTTGGGATATTCACCAGGCTTTAGAGCATGTGTGAAGTTTTAGAAATCATAAGTAAAGCCTGCTGCCCGTGCAGGTTATGTCACTTTGATATTAACAGTTTTTATTTATATTGCGATCGAAATTATAATGCAGCTTATGAAACAATTATCCATTTTACTAATACTATTTTTATTTCTGTCACCTGTTTTAACCGGGCAGCAGGTTGATGTTCAAAAACTTGACGAATATTTTTCTTCTGCGATAGAAAAATTTGAAATCCCCGGCGTGGCTATAGGAATTGTTAAAGATGACTCCGTCATTTTTGCCAAAGGTTACGGTGATGGTATAACTCCCAATACTGTCTTTGGCATCGCTTCAATGTCTAAGGCATTTACTGCCGCAAGCATCGGTATGCTGGTTGATGAAAATAAAATTAGCTGGGATGATAAAGTTCAAAAATATTTGGCAGATTTTACTCTTAGCGATCCTTACATATCCAGTCAGTTAACAATTACAGATTTAATTTCGCATCGTTCCGGGTTAAAAACTTTTGACGGCGATTTACTCTGGTACGGAACAAATTATCCGAGGAACGAAATTGTGAAAAGAATAAGAAAGCTGCCTTTAAAAAATCAATTCCGCGCCGAGTACGGATATCAAAACGTAATGTTCATTACTGCCGGAGAAGTACTTGAAGAAGTGAGCGGCAAAAGCTGGGATGAATTTGTCCGTGAAAGAATTTTTAACAAGCTCGGTATGAACAACAGTTCTACAAGTATAACTGAATTTAAAGAAGGAATGGCAGTTGCCGTGCCTCATGTTGACGGCAAACCAATTAAACAGCTTAACTATGATAACAGCGGACCGGCGGCTTCAATTAATTCAACTGTAAATGATATCTTAAAATGGGGACAAATGTGGCTGAATAATGGCAAGTGGAATGGCGAACAAATACTGAGTGAAAATGTTATTAACAAAATTTTCACGCCGCATATAATGATGCCCGTTCGTCCCGGAAATAAATATGGAACTAACTTCCAGGGTTACGGTCTCGGCTGGTTTATGTTTGATTACTCGAGCCACAAAATTTTACATCATGGCGGCGGACTCCCCGGAGTGCATACTAAAATTGTGCTTGTGCCGGATGCTAATCTTGCATTTGTTGTTTTAACAAATCAACTGAATAACCTGGTTGATGCGCTTATGTATAAAATTCTCGACTCTTTTTTGAATAGCAAAGATATTGACTATGCTGCGCAAGCTCTTGATTCATATAAAAAATATTATGAACAACTTAACAAACAGAAGCAGGAAAGAGAAGAAAAGCGTGTTGAAGGCACCACTCCTTCCCTTCCGTTCGAACAATATGCCGGAAATTATATAGATGATTATTATGGTTCTGCCAAAATTAAATTTACAGATGACAAACTCACACTTACGTTAGTTCCTGCCACAGAAATATTTACAGGTGAACTTACACATTGGCATTACAACACTTTCAAAATTCAATTTGCCGATACTTATTTACCGTTCGGTTTGGTAAATTTTGAATTTAACACCGATGGTAAATTGACGGGTTTCATTATCGATTTACCCAATCCCGATTTTCATTTTGAAAATCTTCATTTTAAAAAACAATAAACCCACTTATGCAGCGAGCGCATACTTTGCGCCCGCTATATATTTCAGATATATTCCAAATAAAAAATTCTATATCGTCCCGATGGGACTTTTTGTTATTTCGGGACTATTATTTTTATAAATATTGCCTCCCTAATGGGAGGATTACAAGTCATTCGGTAACCAACTTTGGTTTGTAAGTCCCATTAGAGACGAAATAGGTAGAGGAAACTAAAATTTGAAAAAGTTAAAGTCCCTGCGGGACGATATAAAGGGTTGGTTTCCATAAGATAACTGAAGTTACGCATGAGTTGAATTTCATAAAATATTCTTAGTGAAACTTGGTGACTTAGTGCCTTTGTGGCTCATTTTTTATACTTTCTTTTTGCCACCAAGTCACAAAGACACTAAGAAATCACAAAGTGCGTAACTTCAGTAAGATAACAATAGTAACAAAATAATCTCCCTTATT
>MNYQ01000133.1 GCA_001873185.1 Ignavibacteria bacterium CG2_30_36_16
TACAAAATGGTTACATGTACGGTATTATCGGATTAATGTCCGCCATTGTGCAGGGTGGTTTGTTAAGTTACATTTCAAAATATGTTAATGATAAGAAACTTATAATTTTTGGTTCGTTGTTCATGATTGTCGGTCTTGGTTTGATGCCTTATGGAGGAAGTTTTTTTTGGCTCGCTATAATCGTAACAGTTTTATCATTCGGAACTGGTACGCTTCAGCCAACATTATTAAGTATGATTTCTAAAGTAACTTCGGAATCTGAACAGGGGGTTACGCTTGGTATTAATCAATCGTTATCGGCATTCGCACGAATGCTTGGTCCGCTCTGGGGTGGTTTTGCATTTGAATTTTTAGGTTATCAATTCCCATTCTTAACAGGAGCGCTTTTTACATTGTTAATTCTTTTGATAAGTATATTTTATCTTCCAAAGATTCTTCGTGGAGATGAAAAATTACTGATTAATGAAATTAAAGAACCGGCAAACTTGGATTAAAGAATATGTTTAAGATTGGAAAAGTTGAAATAGAAAAAGCCATTTTACTTGCTCCGATGGAGGATATAACCGATGTCTCCTTCCGTCTAATTTGTAAAGAACTTGGGGCGGATGTTGTTTATACTGAGTTTGTGAATAGCGAGGGACTTGTAAGGGCTTCTGAAAAAACTCACGACAAACTTAAAATTATTGAGGAAGAAAGACCGGTCGGTATTCAGATTTATGGAAGCAGTATCGAGTCGATGGTTGGTGGAGCCATAATTGCGGAGGCAGAACATCCCGATTTGATAGATATAAACGCAGGCTGTTGGGTTAAAAACGTTGTTGGCTGCGGTGCAGGTTCTGCATTGTTAAAAGATCCGCCGTATATGCAAAAAATGGTTACAGAAGTAGTAAAGTCTGTTTCACTCCCCGTGACCGTAAAAACAAGAATCGGATGGGATGACGATACAATCTTGATTATAGAAGTAGCAAAACGAATGGAAGATGCTGGGGCAAAAGCCTTAACTGTTCACTGCCGCACAAGGAAGCAAGGGCATAAGGGAGATGCTGATTGGACGTGGATACCGAAAGTTAGAGAAGTTGTAAACATCCCTGTTGTACTTAACGGAGGAGTTATGTCTGCAAATGATGTTAAGCTCGCATTCGATCAAACAGGCGCGGATGGAGTGATGATAGCGCGCGGCGCTATCGGTAATCCGTGGATTTTTCATGATGCGAAAGAACTGATGAATGTTGGATCCATTTCCGGAGTTATCGATGATAAAATAAAAATAAAAACATGTTTGCGACATCTTCAATTGGCAACAAAAGTAAAAGGTGAAAGAAGAGCCATTCTTGAGCATAGAAAATTTTATTCGGGTTACTTAAAAGGATTATACAATGCTTCTAAAACAAGGCAAGCTATGATGACGCTTTTAGATTATAACTCTGTTGAAGATTATTTGCTTAATTATCTTGATGAGCTTCAAAATCATAAATTAGTTCTTGAGTAAGCGCTATTATGGCAATTACTAATATTTACAACAAACTCGCACGTTTATTTTCCACTTTATTTGTCCCGCCATCTTTAACCGTAATTGTTTTCTTTTATTTTGCATTCTCGCTTGAAAACAGAATTGAAAAATCAATAATAGTTTTTGCTATCGCTTTAATTTTTGGTTTTATTCTTCCTATAGTTTTATTTGTTTACATGAGGAGGCGGGGAAAAATTGTGGACGTGGATGCAACAATAAAAGAGGAAAGAACATTTCCGTTTCTTATTGCGGTATTATTTTATTTCGGCGGACTCTTAGCGCTTATATTTTTTAACGCTCACATTATTTCAATAGCCCTCTGGTTTTGCTATATTTCAAACACACTTTTAACGGCGCTCATAAACCGTCATTGGAAGATTAGCGCACATGCAATGGGCGTTGCAGGACCCATGGCAGCAGTATCATTTGTTAATATAAATTTCGCATTAGTTCTTGGTTTTATTTTGTTGATGACTGGATGGTCGAGAGTTAAATTAAATTGCCATACACTTTTTCAGGTATTAGCCGGTGCACTACTCGGCACTTTCTCAACATATTTTCAAATTTTATATATACTCAAATATTTTAATTATGCCCGATAAAAAAAGCTCTGTAAATCTACTAAACTCAATTGCTGATATAATGGAATTTAAAAGTGAAAACCCATTTAAAATTGGAGCATTTCGCAACGGCGCAATAGTTATCAGCCGACTCGAAGGAGATTTTCAAAATATTATTGAAGAAAAAAAGCTTAATGAAATTAAAGGCATCGGTAAGGGATTACAAACAGTACTTTATGAATATTTTGAAAAAGGAGAATCTGAACTTTTAAACTCCCTTAAGAAAGAAATTCCTGAAGGCATTGAAGAACTACTCAAAATCAGAGGTCTTGGCGCAAAAAAAATTAAGCAGTTATATGATAAACTCGAAATAACAAATATTGGGGAATTGGAACAAGCCTGTAAAGAAAATAGAATAATGCTTCTAAAAGGATTTGGTGAAACCACACAAAAAAAAATATTGGAAGAGATAAACAAACTAAAGATATATAGCAAGTTCGTCCGGCTGAATGTGGGTAATAAATTAGCCGAAGAAATTTTGAACAAATTAAGAAACCTAAATTCAGTACAAAAGGTTGAGCTTTCCGGCGAACTGCGAAGAGGTGCTGAGGTTGTTTCTGCAATTGATTTTGTCGCTAATATCAGAGATGAAGCCGAATTTTTTATTGAACTAAAAGAAGTCTTTTCTTATAAAACCGATTTGAACAAAATTTTACTTGATGTAGAGTATGCTATTCCAGTAACAGTTCACTTTGTAAAAACAGAAAGTGAATTTGCCAGTGTATTGCTGACCACGACTGGTTCGGATTATTTTTTAAGTCAGTTAAATCTGGTTGAAAATAATTTTGAAGGGGAGACCGAAGAAGAAATATTTGAGTCCGTAAATCACGAATATGTTATTCCAGAGATGCGGGAAAAGGAATATTTTGAAGCAGAGGTTTCTTTTCGTGAAAATTCCAATCTCACTCTGAAAGAATTTAAAGGCATGCTGCACTTTCATACAGATTATTCTGACGGCAGAAATACATTTTCCGAAATGATTTCAGCGGCAAAAGAATTCGGTTATTCATTTGCGGTTGTGTGCGACCATAGTAAAACAGCATTTTATGCAAACGGGCTTACCGAGGAAAGAGTAATCCAGCAGAAAGAAGACGCACAGAAAATTTCGGAGGAATTAAATTTCCCAATTCTGCAGGGAATTGAATCCGATATTCTTCAAAACGGGGAACTTGACTTCAGCACTGATTTCTTAAACAACTTTAATTTTATTGTAGCCTCGGTGCATTCACGTTTTAATATGCTTGAAGCCGAAATGACAAGACGTATAATTAAAGCGATTGAAAACGAGCATACAGATGTACTTGGTCATCCATCGGGCAGGCTGCTGCTTGCGCGTGAACCCTACAAATTTGAAATAGAAAAAATAATTGATGCCTGCGCAGCTAATCGTGTTGCAATCGAACTGAATTCCAACCCCCAGCGGCTTGATATTGATTGGCGTATGATTTATTATGCACGAGAGAAGGGATGCTTATTTTCCATAAATCAGGACGCTCATTCAATCGATGAGTTAGATTTGCTTCGGTATGGAATTAAAATGGGGCGTAAAGGCGGACTTCAAAAAGAAGAAGTTATAAATTGTTTTGAGTTTGATAAATTTAAAAAGTTTCTAAAAAGAAAAATAACAAACAGACTTGTGAAATGATTTTATTTGAAAAACGAAATAATACGGGCATAATTACACTCAACAGACCTGAAAAAAGAAACGCTCTTCATCCCGAACTTGTTAAACAATTGAAAACCAAACTAATCGAATTAAAAAACGATAAAGGTTTAACCGCATTAATAATTACTGGCAGCGGCAAAAGTTTTTGTGCGGGTGCAGATTTAGCATACCTCCATGATTTGCAAAAATATTCTTCAGTGCAAAACGAAGATGATTCTAAATCGCTTGCGGAGTTATTTTTAATGATTTACAATTTCCCTTTGCCTGTTATTGCAGCTGTTAACGGTTCTGCAATTGCCGGCGGTTGTGGTTTAGCAACTGCATGTGATTATATTATTGCAGATAAAATAAATGCTAAGTTTGGTTATTCCGAAGTGAAGATCGGTTTTATTCCGGCTATTGTTTCAGTTTTTTTAGTAAAAAAAATTGGCGAAGGGAAAGCAAAAGCGCTTTTGTTAAGCGGAGAAGTCATTAATGCAGGAAAAGCTGAAAAAATCGGTTTAGCTGATATTACTGCCGATAACGCGCTTGAAAGGAGTATAGAATTTGCATCTGAGCTTGGTTCTAATTCTCTCCAGAGTATGAAGATGACGAAAAGAATGATTAGTTCAATTTCTTGTTTGAGCGTTGAAAATGCTGTTGATTATTGTTTAAGATTAAATGTAATCAGCCGTTCGTCAGAAGATTTTAAAGAAGGATTAAAAAAAATTCTAAAAAAATAAAGAGGTTTACATGAATGAAGATTTAAGAAAATTTATCCGTAATATTAAGGATTTTCCAAAAGCGGGAATTATGTTCAGGGATATAACAACTATCTTGAAAAATCCGGAAGCAATGCAAAAAACATTTGAAAGTCTCTATGAATCTGTAAAAGACTTGAAGATTGACAAGGTTGTCGGAATTGAATCGCGCGGTTTTATATTCGGCGCATTACTAGCGCAAAAGTTAAACGCTGGTTTCATTCCCATCCGTAAACCTGGTAAACTGCCTGCGGAGACTTTAACCGAAACATACGAACTCGAATATGGAACTGATTCAATTCAAATTCATAAAGATGCAATTTTACCTGGTGAAAAAGTTTTACTGCACGATGATTTGTTAGCCACGGGAGGAACTGCACGCGCTGCAGTAAATTTAATTAATAAACTAGGTGGGGAAGTAGTGCAAGCATTATTTATCGTTGAACTTTCTTTCCTCAACGGCAGAGATAAGATTAAAGAAGTCCCGGTTAAATGCCTGGTAGATTATTCTTCCGAAGATTGATTATAATTAGGTGAGGGGAAATTTACCTTCGCCTAATTTTATTTTCTCCCGTAATCAGATGTTTTGTTAAACATGTTACTGATTCTTTTAAGATATGCTCCTTTGATTAATCAAATAAAACTGAATGTTAAATTAATCAATTTGGGTTTACAATCGAAAATTAAAACTAAAGTGGAAGAATATTTCTTTGGGTTGGAAAATGTTTATTGTAATTTATATTTATTTCGGTAACACTCAAGCATTTCAAATATGTTGGATAGGAGGATAAAACTGTACAAATAAATAAAGCTAATTATAATTATAGGAAGCAATTAGCGCAGGTTATTAGATTATATAATAATAAATTCTAAGAATTATGGTTTTACTCAAATAGGAGGAAAAACTTACAACAGTGGGGTGTTTAGCACAGCGGTGTTATAAATATTTTTGTCTAAAAAGACACCGAATTAAATATGCTCCCGCCAAGATAAAGGAGAGATGATGACAACAAATTCACCTTTCGTTGTCCGATCTTTTAGCTGCTCCAATAGATCTCCCGGTTTACCACGCCAAAATTCTTCGAATTTTTTAGTCAGTTCTCTTGCAACGGTAATTTGTCGATGCGGCATATGCTCATTTAATTCTTCAAGCAATTTTTCAATTCTATAAGTAGATTCGTAAAGTATTATTGTTTTGTCAATTTCGCTCAACTCTTTTAGCTTTTTTTGTCGTCCTTTCTTCTGTGGAAGAAAACCTTCAAAAAGAAATGAATCAGTAGGTAAGCCGCTTGCGGATATGGCTGCAATTGCTGCTGTTACACCCGGAATTGGAATGACTGTGAGCTGTCTTCTAATAGCAGCGGAAATCAACCTCACTCCGGGATCTGAAATGCCCGGTGTTCCTGCATCCGAGCACAAAGCGCACGATTCTCCATGCTCTATACGGCTTAATACATAATCTAATTTTTTATTTTCATTTACTGCATTAAGTGATATTAATTCTTTTTTTATTTCGTATTGGGAGAGAAGAAATGAGGTGACGCGGGTGTCTTCGCATGCAACAAAATCAATATCTTTTAAAACTTCAATTGCCCGAAGAGTAATATCTTTTAAATTACCAATAGGAGTGCTTACTATATAGAGCGCTGATTCCAAAAGCTGCCTTTAAAATAATAGCGGCTCCACTGCGGAGCCGCATTTGCAAGTAGTGTAATTATTAATTGTTATTTAACGACATTAAATTGAGAACTTTTTTAACAATATTCAAGCCCTCATCCAATTCATTTTTTGAAATTGTCAAAGCCGGTCTAAATCGTATTGATCTATTACCGCAGCCAAGAATCATTAATTTTTCTTTATAAGCTAATTCTCTAAACCGGTTTCGAATATTAGTATCTGCAAAATCAAATGAGCACATTAAACCAAGTCCCCGTGCACCGCTAATTAACTGTGGAAATTCACTTTCCAATTTGTGAAGTTGAGAAAGGAGATATTCTCCCTGCACCCTTGCATTTTCAACGAGGTTATCTTCAGCTATTATGCGCAAAATATGCTTTGCTCTAACCATATCAACAAAATTAGAACCCCATGTAGAATTTATTCTGCTTGAAACTTTAAAACAGTTATTTTTTATTTCATCAACTCTCTCCGAAACCATTATCCCGCATACTTGAGCTTTCTTTCCAAAGCAAATTATATCCGGTTTCACATAGTATTCTGATGCCCAAAATTTACCTGTTAATCCAAAACCGGTTTGTACTTCATCGAATATTAGAAAAATTTCATTTTCATCAGCAATGTGACGAAGTTTCAAGAAAAATTCTTTACGAAAGAAATTATCGCCGCCTTCACCTTGAATGGGTTCAATAATAATCGCCGCAATATCATCACGATTATTTTTAATAGCTTCATAAATTTCACTTACTGCTTTTTCTTCAAGTTTGATAACTTCATCAAGATGCTGTTCGAGAGGAAAAGTTATTTTGGGATTTACGATTCTTGGCCAGTCAAATTTTGTGAAGTAATTAATTTTGTTAGACTCTGTATTAGTTAAAGAGAGAGTATATCCGCTTCTTCCGTGAAAGGCTTCT